>JAUNRD010000007.1 GCA_030535815.1 Clostridia bacterium | reverse complement strand
TAAGGTTCTTAAGAACGGCAAGGCTAAGAAGATTACAGTTTTCACTTACAAGCCCAAGAAGGGTTATGCTTTTGCTGATGATGTTATCTGGTTTGATACAACTCCCGCAGTTGTTGCAAGAAACTCCACTCAGGGCGTAACAGGCGGACCTCTCGGCGGTCTCTTTGATAGGACTATCTATCAGTTCGTAAACGAAGCTGAAGGTTATTATAACCCCTACACAGGTACTGCAAGCGGCGATCCTCATGTGGAGATGAACAATATCTTCAAGGCTGAGGGCGACAAGGCGTGGATGGAAATTGACCTTGGTAAGGCATACACCTTCTCCGCTGTACGTCTCTTCGGTCGTTGGGGACAGCCCAACCAGTCCATGAAGAATGCCACAATCTATGTTTCCGACGACGGAAGCACCTGGGTAGCGGCAGAAGAGTACACCGATACATGGACACAGGTTAGTAAGGCGTTTGATGAAGCCCTCGGCGTGCCCGGAAACGGCGCCAACATGTCAAAGTATGCATCCACAGATGATGTATATATGGAAGCACCCTTAAAGGCAAAGGGAACAGCTTACAACGTAACTGCACGTTATATAAAGGTAGAAACAAGCCAGACAAACGGTGCACACTGGTCTGTTCAGGAGCTTTTACTTGTAAAGGAAAATGACTCTCTTGATACAGTGACAGTTACAGGCTTCAAGGAAAAGACAGAAGGTACTACCATTCCCGAAGATTCTCTTGATTATTACGATCCTTCCAAGTACTTCGATTCTATGGTAGCAGGCTCCGAATGGAACGCAGGTTCTCCTGTTGCAGATGCATTTGACGGTATCACAGATAACGTAAAGGCTGACGGTACTTTTGGTGCAGACGACAACGGTAACTACTGGCATTCTGCTGCTACAAATCCCGTTTCTGAAGCACAGAGAACAATTACCGTAATGTTCAAAAATCCCATCAATGTTGGCGGATTCAGAGTTTACGGTCGTCACGACTCTACAAACAGTACTTATCAGTACGGTGGAAACCCCGGAACAGTAAGAATCGAAGCTACCTATGACGGTGAAAACTGGTTCAAGGCAACGGGCTCTGTAAAGACAGGTCTTACAGCAGGCGGTGTTGATGACGATCCTACAACAGACGATGGCACATGGCAGGGTACATTCCTCTTAAACGGCGAGCTTGACAATAAGTTCAAGGGCATCCGTTATGTTATTGAAAAGAGTGCAAGCGGAAGCGCAACTGCTCATACCAACGTTGTTGAGCTTCAGATATTAAAGGCTACAACTTATGAATCTCCCTTCGAAGCTGACGACTTTACAGCATATCCCGCATGGACCATTACAAGCGGTTCTGATGCAGGAAAGACTATGGCTAACCTCGGATTCCTTACAGACGGTATCCGTCCTGCTACAAACACATTCCAGCATTCAGAAATGAATAATGCAATTTATCCCGCTGAAAACAAGGCAGGTTGGTTAATAGTTGACCTTGGCGAAGAACAGTCCTTCTCCGGTGTCAGAGTATATCCCAGAATAAATGGCGAAGGAAATGTTTGGGCAAGCCAGACAATATCCAAGGGTTATCTCTATGTGTCCGATAACGGCACAGACTGGGTACAGGCTGAACTTTCCACAGATATTAATACAACCACAGGTATATTCAATGCAACAGCTTTAGCTGAAGACGAAGTTCGTAACGTAAAGGCTCGTTATGTAAAGGTTGCTGCAACACAGACAGGTCTTGCTGACACAAATCAGCACTGGTCTGCAACAGAATTAAGACTTATAAAGCCCGTTTCCGGTAAGGAAACTCTTACAGTAACAGCATTTGCTGAACTCTTTGAAGAAGAAACCTTCGAAGGCTATTACACCAATGCCGCAGACTGGACATGGACAGTAGGAAGCCAGTACAGCGCAGATCACGGTGTAGAAAATCTTTACGATGGCAAGGTTTACGGTAACATGGGTGCTTGCTGGCACTCCGCAGTTAACGGTGACAAGTCTGTTACCATCATGTTCGATAAGGACACAGCAGTTGGCGGTGTAAGAGTATTCCCCAGAACAGTACAGGGTGGTGCTTCTGCAAACGTAATTAAGATGCAGGGTACTTATGACGGTACTACATGGGTTGACATTCTTTCCGATACATCTCTCGGATTCACATCCGGAAGCAAGGAGGAATATAAGGAAGCTTATCTTCCCCAGGCAAGAAACAACACCTTCAAGGGTATCAAGTTCATCGTAGTTAAGGGTATTGACGGTGGTTCTTCCTATACAAATATCACAGAGCTTCAGGTATTAACACCCGTTGCTCCCAAGGTAACCTTCCCCGAAGACGAAGTTGAAATGGGTTATCCCTTAGGTACTGCTGCAACATACATTGTTAAGGCAGGCGCTGCAGATACAGTTAGAAACGGAACCGACCGTGGCAAGATTCTTTTGGACGGCGACTATATCACACATGAAGAATTTGTAGCTCTCGGCGCACCCGGAAACGGTGTTTCCTCAAGACAGCTTCACCACGACTTCTGCATCAGCGGACAGAACGGTGACTCTGTATATATCAAGTACGATCTTGGTAAGGTATACGAATTCTCCGGTGTTCGTCTCTACCAGAGAGCAGGCGGTAACCAGAACCTTATCGAAGGTTATATCTACGTTTCTGAAGACGGCGAAAACTGGGTAAGCTCAGATGCTCTTACAGGAGCAAAGGCTGTTATCTCCAGCTTCGCTGACATAAGATTCGGCGGTACTGCATATAACATGAAGGCTCGTTATATAAAGATTCATTGTACAAAGTCTCAGGCAGGTGTTCCCGGTCACTGGGGTATTGAAGAAGTAAGACTTCTTGATGCAAACAGCGCAAATGAGACAAAGACTCCCTCTGAAATCGTAACTGCTCTTGCTGCAAAGGCAGAAGCTGTTGAAACATTAATCAATGCAATCGGCACAGTAACTCTTGAAAGCAAGGATGCAATCAAGGCTGCAAGAACTGCTTACGATGCACTTTCTCCCGCAGTTAAGCCATCTGTTGATAACTATGATGTATTAGTTGCTGCAGAAGCTGCTTACCTTGCACTTGCAGGTGCAGCACTCGACGGAATGGTTGACGAACTTGTAATCAGCGATCTTACTGCAGAAGATGCAGAAATGGTTGCTGAACTCAAGGAAATTTATGACAGCCTTTCTGATGAAGCAAAGGCAGAAATCGACGGTGCAAAGTTAGAAACTGCTGCGACTGTAGTTGCAGGTCTTTCAAAGACAATCGATCCTACCGTTAATGGAAGCGGTAAGCTTGGTTATGCAACTCTTGACTACACAATTTACACATCAGGTAATGATGTAACAGTTACAGGCGTTACCTATAAGGGCGAAGCTGTAACAAATGCAAACGACGAGTGGAAGGCTGTTACAAACGGCGACGGTACAGTAACACTTACTCTCGGCGGTAACTACTATAAGAGTGAAGCACACAGACATTGGCTCTACTCATCCACATTGGATAGTATCAAGAGCCACGAAAATGGCGGTAACTACTACAAGTTCAGAACAGCAAATGTTGATCTTGGTATTCAGGTAGGCGATGAAGTAACAGAAAATACCTACAACGGTTTCTTCGTTCGTGAACTTACTAACGAAGGTGGCGGAAAGAAGGTATTGACAGTTTCTCTTTCCGACGGAACAACAAAGGATATCATCCTTAATGTAAACTATACATGGCGCAGCGTATCCGGTGCTCTTGCATCAACCGATACAGATGCAATCACTCCCTTCGAGTGGCAGGTTACAACAAACGGTGCTGCTCCCATTGCTCACGCAGGTGCAAACTGGTTTAACGGTAACTATGGCGATGCTACAAACTCTCAGTCCTATACAGCACAGTATTATGATGCAACAGGTGCTGAAAAGGGAACACAGCACTTTGTTCGTGCAGCAGGTCCCTACAAGATATGGGTTGACTTCGGCAGAGCTACAAAGTTTGCCGGCGTACGTCTTAACGACAAGAACTATAACCTTACAAATGTAAGCCTCTACGGTTCCAACGACCTTGTTACATGGACTAAGCTCGGAAGCATTTCCGGCAACAACTCAAAGACAGCACAGGTTGACCTTCAGGACAATGCAAACTACCGTTATGCAAGAATTGACATTGATGAGTACCAGAATATGAATGGCGGTTCATTCTTGTTCCTTAACGAAATCGTATTCCTTGAAGCTTCCACAAGAATTATCGGCGGAGACATCGGCGTTGACCTTTCCGAGGAAATCGCTGACGTTACAAGAAAGTTCAACTCCGACAACGAGTATGAAATCACATCTGTTAAGGTAGCAGGTGAAGAAATCGCAAAGGATACAGACTATGTTCTTGACACCACAAAGGCAATTACCTTCAAGGCTTCCTATCTTGGAGCTCTTGAAGTTGGCGAGTATGATGTTGAAATAACATTCGCATCAGATGAAGTTCTTACAACAAAGCTTGTTGTAAAAGACCTTTCTTTGGCTGATTACTACTTTATGAAGTCGGGCGACGCTGCGGGTACATATGACCTTGTTCTTTACAACAGCAAAGGTCTCGATGTAAAGGGTGTTGCAATCGAAGGCGGCGATTCTGTAGAATTTACAGCAAGCAATACTGAAATCAGAATAAACAGAACAAAGTTCAGACGTGCAATCAACAGAATAGGCTTTGAAAAGCTTCCTGCTGAAGGTGCATACGGTCTTAAGGTTAATGTAACATTTGAAGATGATTCAACAAAGGTTTACACAGTTAACCTTCGTGCTGACTGGATTAAGACAAACGGAGAAGTTACAACAACATTCCTTGCAGACGAAATCACAGTTAACCCCGAATGGAAGGTTCGTACAGACTCTGCAAACGCTTCTGTAGCACAGCCCTTCTACAAGGCAGCTATAAACAAGAAGGATTTACAGAACTGGCACTCCTTCCACGCTGCAGGTAATGGTGACGCTCCTTCAGGCGGTGTTCACTTCATCGACATCGACTTTGGCGCACCCATTGAGGTTGGCGGTCTTCGTTATGTATCCCGTGCAAACCAGGCAGACTGGGGTAACGTAACAATCTCCGGTTCTGATGACTATACAACATGGACAAAACTTTACGAAGGTAAGGGAACAGGCGCAGCAGGTGCATATCCCATGGCATTCACACAGAACTCAAACTTCAGATATATCAGAATCAAGATGGATAACATCTCTCATACAACTGCTGATACAATTCACTTCTTAAAGCCCACTCTTGCTGTAACAGGCGAGACAGTATTCAAGAAGGACATTAATGCAACAGATGAGGAAATCGAAATTTCCATCGAGGATATCGGTGATACAACAATCTCCAAGGTTGTTCTTGGTTCTGCAACCCTTACAGCTTCTCAGTATGAGTATGATGCTGAAACAGATACAATCGTAATTAAGGCAGCTACTCTTAATACAATTACAACTGAAGGCGATGTAGTTCTTGCAATCGAAACCTCCACAGGTAAGGTTGGATCCGTTACTGTTAAGTATATGGACTTCTCCAAGAAGATGTTCCCCCAGGAAGTAACACCTTACCACTTCGATCACGAAGCTCGTATCGTTTCCGGTGTTGCAAGCGGTAATATCGCTACAATCACCAACAGAAAGGTAACAACCAAGTCTGACGGATCAGCACTTACCAACAGCGACTGGGCTCATACAGCATTAACGCACGATGCTACATTTATGATTTACAGCCCCAGCGGCACAGGTAAAAACTGGAACGATGCTCCCGGTTACTTCGAGGTTGACTATAAGATTCCTCACGAGTTCTCCGGTGTAAGACTCTACCACAGAATCTGGGCTGACGGCGGTGTAAGACAGTACTTCACAACCATCAAGGAAGGTTATATGGCAGTTTCCAACGACGGTATTAACTGGGTTAAGTCCGATATCCAGACCTTCGGCGCAGGAAACCTTGACAGCCTTAACTACAACAGAAACGCATTTGACGATATGAAGTTCATCGTTGACGGCGTTCCTACAAATGTAAGTGCAAGATATGTAAGAGTATATCCCACCAAGAACGGTGCATGGCAGCCCATAGGTCTTGAAGAAATCTGTCTCTATGAGCCTTCCAGCGCATATGCAGACCTTAAGGCAGCAGACATCAAGCCCGGCGCAGCAACATACAGCCTGGCAACACTTGAAGACCTTACATTCAATGTTGAATGGAATGACTCCATCACACTCGGCACAATCTCTATCGTAACAGAAGAAGACGGAGAAGACGTTTTAGTACCCATAAATTCCGCTTACTACTTCTGCGACGAAGAAACCTTCACAATTTCCAAGTACTTCTTCATCGACGGCGGTTACGATGTAGGTGACGAAATAGTTCTTTCCGTAGGCTTTGCCGTAGGTAAGGACATACTCGTTCCCGTAACAATTGCTGAAGCTGAAGAATATGAAGTAAACTATTCTGCAGGCGAAAACGGAACACTCAAGGCTGTTGTAAGATACACTGATATGGCAACAGGCGAAGAGGTTGAAGAAGAAGTTGCATCAGGCTCCATGGTAGGAAGACACGAAAACCTTGTATTCGTAGCTGAAGGCGCAGCAGGCTATGAGCCCGCTGGCTGGACACTTGAAGGTAAGGGCGAAGATGACGTTAAGTATGTTCGCGTTACCGACAAGAAGGATTGGGAATTTGATGCAACAAATGCAATGGAACCCGTAACCAAGGCGTTTGACGGAAATGACAAGACCTACTGGCATTCCGAATATGAAACCAAGACAACCGGTTCTCCCAACCCCACTCATCTGCTTTCCGACGGTCCTTACTGGATCACAGCACTCTTCGATGAGCCTATGATGATTTCCGAAATGACTCATACTGCAAGACTTAATGATAACGGTGCAATTTGGAATGCAGGACAGAAGGTTAGAAAGTATAAGGTTTGGGGTACAACAGACGGCGGTGAAACCTTTGATGTACTTCTTGCAGAAGGCACCACAAATCAGAGTGATATAACCGATATGATACCTCTTGCAGATGTAGGCTATATCGACGGTATCAAGTTTGAAATTTACTCAACCTTCGCAAGTGCGACAAAGAGCCATTGCACAATCGGCGAAATCGTATTCACCGAAAAGATTATAACAGAAAATCTCCTTGACGGTAACATTACTTACACAGGTTCCGCTTCTCAGGAATTTGAAATCGACGATCTCTTCGGCGATGCAACAGTAACAGTTGAATTTGCTGCAATCGAAGCAGGTTATGCTAAGATTACAGCTGACGTTAAGAAGCTCGAAGCAGAAATCGAAGAAACAAAGGTTCCCTATGGTGAAAACGCTGAAATCACTCTTGTTCCCGAAGAGGGAGAAGAGCTTCCCGAAGAAATCACCGTTGTAATGGACGGTGCTGAACTTAAGGAAGGTCAGGACTACACCTACGATTCAGCTACAGGTGAAATCGTTGTTAAGAACGTTAAGGGCAACATCGAAATCCTTGCAGTTGCAGCAGGCGTTGACGTATTCGCAGTAACATATGAGGATGTAAACGGTGCAACAGGAACACTTCCTGAAGCAGACCTTTACACAGAAGGCGAAACCTTCAAGTTACCTGCAAGCAAATTAAAGCTTTCAGGAAGCACATTTGTTGGTTGGAAGGCTTCCAGCGACGGCGAAACCTATAAGGCAGGCAAAACATTCACAATGGTTGCAGAGGATGTAACATTCACAGCAGTTTGGGAAGCTAAGGAATCCGGCGGCGATGACGAAGGTACAAAGAGACCTTCCGTTGGCGGTGGCGGCGGATCTTCTTCCTCCGGCAACACAGGCCTTATCGGTGGCGGCATCGGTACAGGTGCAAATGTTAACCAGCACACAATCACATTGGTTGGTATCGGCACTCAGAAGGTAGCAACCGGCACAGTAATCGCAGATCCCGCAGCTAAGGAAGGCTACGACTTCATCGGCTGGTATCTTGACGAGGCATTTACAGTACCTTATGCAAATACCGGTATAATCGAAAACGTAACACTTTATCCCTATTACAGAAGAGTAAGAAGCGCAAGCGAGCTTTCTGACATCGCAGGTCACTGGGGTGAAAAGACCATCGGTGAAATGTATGTAGCTTACCTTGTAAACGGTACAGCAGACGGCAAGTTTGAGCCCGACAAGAGCATTACAAGAGCTGAATTCTGTCAGATTCTCTACTTAATGTCCGGTCAGACTACTGACGGTGCACACAACTTCACCGACGTTAACGTTGGCGACTGGTTCACAAATGCAGTAGCTTGGGCAGTTAAGAGCGGAATCACACAGGGTACATCAGAAACCACCTTTGCTCCTTATGAGAACATCACACGTGAGCAGATGGCTACAATGATTTACCGTTATGCAACTCTTATGGGTCACGATTGGACAATTACCAAGGAAGCAGGCTTTGCTGACCAGGCAGAAGTTGCAACATATGCAAACTACCAGGTTAACTGGGCAGCTGACAAGGGAATTATCAACGGTTATCCCGATGGTACATTCGGTCCCAAGGCTAACGCTACAAAGGCAGAAGCAGTTACAATGCTTCAGAGACTCTTAAACTTAGGTAAATAATTGAAAAACTCCGAGGCTTAGCCTCGGAGTTTTTTTGTGACTCTGCTGTCACGGGAACTGCTTTATAAATTACCGATATAGTCAAAAAGCACACCGGGGACAAAACGCAATGTCATGCGAAACTGAACCTGATGTATCCTGAGATAAATTCAACATCATCATAAACTAAACTCAATGTCATCCTGAACCACCCCGCTGTCATCCTGAACGCAGTGAAGGATCTCTGTTTCCTGCACCGGTTGAACAGAGATTCTTTGGTCGCTGACGCTCCACTCAGAATGACATGTACAGCAGAGCTTAAAGAAGAACGCTGATTAAAACTAAAACACCGTCAGGCATTGCCTGACGGTGTTTTGACTTATTATATTTCGTAGTCTATACAGCTTCTTATCTGAACATTGGGGCGTACAAAGGTGTCTGCCACATAAACGTGGTCGGGATGAATTGCATAGCCCTTTAATGAAGCTTCATCAAGGAAGGTTGAATCAAGAATCAGATCGGCGTTGGAAGAGGGAAGTGCCTCTGTGTGAACGGTGATTTCAAAAAGGCCGGGGATTTTTCCCTTAAGGGCTTCCAGGTTTTCCTTAATCCCCTTTTTTACCTTAATCTTTTCTTCATCGGACATTTCTTTAAGTGTCCATACGATAATGTGCTTTACCATAGCTATCTCCTTTATATATAGTTTTTTAATTTTGTGCAAAGACAAAATCATTTGGCGGTGTTATTATAATTGTATGCCGAGGGCCTTTTTCAGAACAGGCTCAATTATGTTTGCCATACGGTAAAATCCCAGGTCATTGGGGTGTACATTATCTACAAGGCAAAGATATCTGTCCTTATCCCCGAAAAAGGTTTGCCCGTCAATGAAATATACATTTTTATCCCCGCGGGAAAGGGCGTTTTCATAGGTCGCCCTGACGATTGCGCGGCGCTCATCATAGAGATCGGTTTTACCGGGACGTGTCATCATAATTATGGGAAGGTCAGGGTTTTTCTCACGGATGCGAAGGAAAAACGGCTCGTGAGTATCCCTTAAATGCTCCACGGTAGGGGCGTTGTGATCATAGTCGTATACAAGCACCTTCATCGGTATGGTGTTTATATAATCCGCCATAATAAGCTCGCCTTTTGCATTTCCCGAAAAGCCGAAATTGTAATAGTCCATATTTAAGCGGTTTGACAAAATTGCATTGTAGCCGTTAAATATGTTCTGACAGCATCCGCCTTCGGTGATTGAAGAGCCGTAAAAAAGGACAGGCCCGTAATCATAGGGCGTGGGAGATGAAACTGTCGCTTCATCCGGGAAGGAAAGAGTGATGTCCTCTATTATTTCATTCCTCGGAAGAAAAATTGTAACATCCTCCATGGCGGCACTTTTTCTTACAGTTCTCCCAAAGGTCTTTGAGCTATAATCGGGCGGGAAAATAAGTCCCTCAAAGCGAAAGCTTTTTCGGTCGCCTGTCAAAACCGCCGCACTCTGGCAGGCGTAAATACTCATACCAATGTCGGGGGAAAGAGTTTTAAAAGTTATCTTAACATCAAAGCTTTCGGCATCGGTGCGAAAACAAAGGCGTGCCCCCGGGCATCTTTTGCCAAGGTGCGAAAGATTAGGAAGCTCCTTTATTATGCTGTCGGGAAGCCTTTCAAGCCTTTGGTTTTCATTAAAGAAGGGAACACCGAAAACCTTTATGGGTGAATCGGTAAACCTTAAAACCTTCATATGAGCCTCCTTATAAAAGGTGAGAAATTATTTCTTCTCTCGTTTTGGGTGAAAGATAGGAAGGTGCCACATCAAAAACGGTCTTGCAACCTGTCATACCTTCGTTTCTCATACGGTACACCGCTCTTGCATAGCAAACAAGGACGGAGGAGGTAAATTCGGGGTTGGAATCAAGCTTTAAGCTGTATTCAATAATCTGATTGTGTTCCTTGGAAAGCCCGGTCTTTCCGCTTCTTATAACAAATCCGCCGTGGGGAAGTGTTGCGTGGTTTTTCTTCATTTCATCCATAGTGATAAAGTGAACGGTGGTGTTATAGGGCTCAAAGTAGTTGGGCATAGTCTTTATTTCGTTTTCGATTCTGACCTTGTCAGCACCTTCTTCTGCCACTACAAACACTTCACGCTCGTGCTTGTCTCTTGTTCCAAGGTCGGGATTTTCGCCGCTTCTTGCACCGTTTAATGCGCTCTCAACGGGAATTGTGTACTGTCTTGCATCAATAACGCCGTCAATTCTTCGTACCGCGTCGGAATGGCCCTGGCTTACGCCCTTACCCCAGAAGGTATAATCCTTGCCTTCGGGAAGGATTGCCTCTGCATATAAGCGGTTAACGGAAAACATACCGGGGTCCCAGCCGACGGAAATCATTGAAAGGGTAGCACCTTCCTTTGCCGATGCATCAACATTGGCAAAATGGCGGGGAATGTTTGCGTGGTTATCAAAGCTGTCAATTACGTTAAAGTGTTTTGCAAGGTATGGAGTCTGCTCGGGAAGGTCTGTTGCACTTCCGCCGCAGATTATAAGAACGTCAATTTTACCCTTATGGGATAAAATATCGTCCATAGAATAAACGGGAGCACCCGTCAAAGTTTTCACCGTTTCGGGATTTCTTCTTGAGAAAATTCCGTAAAGGGACATATCGGGATTCTGCATAATAGCACACTCGACTCCTCTTCCTAAGTTGCCGTAGCCTGCGATACCTATTTTAATGGTCATATAAATCAGCCCTTTCTTATTTGCTTTTTTCAAGTATAACACTTTTTTTTGCTGTTTTCAATAAAAAATATGCATAAAATTAAATACGCCGAAGGAAAAAGTTTTTGTATACGGCAAATGTTCGTTTTATACAAAAAGTTATCGGTTTTGAACAAAAAAATACTGTTGAAAAAGGCTTTGTTATCCTTTATAATATAATAAGGAGGTGTTTTTTATGAAAATAAGACATATTGCAAAAATATGCGGCGATCAGGACGGCGCCATCTTCTCTGACCTTCTTTTCCGCTTTAACTCCAGGGGACACTGCGGTGTTTATGATCTTACAAAGGTTGATAAATCGGCAGAGAAGCCAAAAGAGCTTACTGCCATTGCATCTTTTTATCTTGACAGGGCGGAGGAAATAGTACCGCACTCCAATGCGGTAAATTTCGGCTGCGAATATTATTCGCCCGATGATGAATTCCCTCTGCTTTACTCCAATATATACAATAACTATGCTGCCTCTGAAAATCCCCTTAAGGGAACAAGCCTTGTATACAGATTGGAGCGGGATGGGGAAAGCTTCAAAACAACGCTCCTGCAGATGATTACAATTGATTTTGCAGAGGATGAAGTCTGGAAATCATCGGGCGAAGGAAGTGACATACGCCCCTACGGAAACTTTGTAATTGACAGAGAGCGAAAGATTTATTACGGCTACACCATGAAGGACGGCGATAATTTAACAAGATATTTTGCCTTTGATATGCCAAAGATAACGGACGGAGAAATTGACGAAAAATACGGCATAAAAAAGGTTGTCTTGAAAAAAGAAGACATTAAAGAATATTTTGATACGGAGCGCCACCGCTTTATTCAGGGCGGATGCTTTAATGATGGCAAAATTTACTCCGTCGAAGGCTTTACGGGGGATAAGGTAAACTTCCCCGCACTTCGCATAATTGATGTTAAAAAGAAAAAAGTTGAATTTCTTGACTTCCGTACCCTCGGAATGGAAGCGGAGGCGGAAATGATAGATTTCCATGATGGAGCGCTGCTCTACAGCGACGTCTGCGGAAATTTATATATACTTGAAATGTAAAAGGAGGATAAAAATATGAAAAAAATCTTATGTCTGGCACTTTCGCTCATTATGGTTTTATCCTGTATGAGTGTTTTTGCCAAAGATGCTGCGTTAAAGGTTGGAGATATTTCAATCAAAAACGGCAGCTTTGATGCAAATGACGCTTTTATAAGGGGGCTTAGCCGTGGCGACAGCTTCGGATTTAAGGGCGTTGACCTTACGGGAATGAATTCCGTAAGTATGAAGCTTAACAATACCCTCTATGTTTCAGGCGGAAACAACGGCGACACCTATCTTATTATGATAGATTCGCCCGAAAACGGCAAAATTATCGGTAACCTTACCATAATGCCCGACTTTGAAAACACCGATGTAACCGTAAAGGCGGCAATCGAGCCTGTGACGGGTGTTCACGACCTTTATTTTTACAGCTTATACGGAAACGGCACAACAAACTATATCGCAATAAAGGAAATTACCTTGTCGGAAGAAAAGGTTACAAAGGATGTGACCTCCGCAAAGGTTGATGATTCAAAAATTATTGACCTCTATTCCGATACCTGGGTTGGAGTTGACAATTTCGGTCGTGCCGTTGCCACCTATGAAGAGGTTGGCGGCGTAAAGGAAGGCCTTCGCGAGGTTGGTATGCTTTACTGGAACTGGAGAGCCGATTCTTCCAACAGAAACGCGGCAGTAATTCCCGAAATCATTGCGGCAAATCCCGGATCAAGAGAGGATTATTTCCATAAGGCGTGGGATATTCAGGGTAAATACTTCTGGGGCGAGCCCGTTTTCGGCTTTTATGATTCCTTTGACTACTGGACCTACCGTAAGCACGCGGAAATGTTTGCAATAGCAGGGGTTGATTCCTTGTTCCTTGACTATTCAAACGGCGGAAATACATATCAGACAACAATTCACACTTTGGCACAAGCACTTCGTGATGCTAAATCTACCGGCGTTGACGCACCCAAGCTCTGTGTTATGCTTAATCTCGGAGTTTCCCCGGACAATGCGGCAAGAGCGGTTTCGGCAATTTACTATACCTGCTTTGTTGAAAACGACTATACCGATATCTGGTACTATAAGGACGGCGCGCCGCTCCTTTACGGCTGGGCGGATTATAAAAACTATGAGTCCGCTATGAAGACAGATGCAGAAAAGGCACTCTTTACGGAAATAGATTCTCTTTTCAATGTTAAGTACAACGGCCCCAGAAACGGCGAAGCAAAGATAGATGAGTGGATGTGGCTTGAAAACTTCCCCCAGACTCTCCGTGACGTAAATCCCGAAACGGGAAGAGTGGGATATGTGGTTGTGGGCGTAGGCATCAATCAGTCCACAATTTACGGACAGAAAGAGGTTGGCGCATTCTCTTCCGAATACTGCAAGGGAAGAGCTTTCTCCGAAGCCTTCGGTGAAGACTATACCGAAAAGGGTATGAGAGAAGCATACTTCTTCCGTGAGCAGGCGGCATTTGCGCTTGACGCCGATCCCGAATTTATGATGATTGACGGATGGAACGAATGGGATGCAATACGTTTTGAATCCTACGGCAGAAACAAAAACGCTTTTGTTGACCTTTTCGACTATGAAAACAGCCGTGACTTTGAGCCTAACCGCGGTCCCTTAAAGGACGATTGCTACAATATGTTAATCGACCTTGTAAGAAAGTATAAGGGCGCAAGAAAGGCACCTGTTGCCTCCGGTATGAAGACCATTGATCTTGCGGGTGATGCAAGTCAGTGGGCAGAGGTTGGCCCTTACTTTGTAAATTCCTATCAGGACTATGAAAGAAACGTAACAAGCTATGGAAAATACGGCAAGAGCGGAGAAAGATGGGAATATACCACAAAAGTTGTAAACTCCATAAAGGGCGCAAAGGCAACCTTTGATAATGATAACATCTACTTTATGGCAGAGTGTGAAAAGGATATCCGTGATTCCGAAAACTTTATGACGCTCTACTTAAATACCGACAGAAACTATGCAACCGGCTGGGAAGGCTATGACTACATCATAGAAAAGGGCGTTGTATCAAAGTTTGGCGACGGACCCTTTGGAAAAACAAATGTTGCAAATGTAAATTACACAATAAAGGGTAATATGATGCAGCTTGCAATTCCCAGAAGCGTAATCGGCGAAACAGGCGTGGTTGACTTGGAGCTTAAGTGGTCTGACTCTGTTGATGTATCGAGCGATTACTTAAACTTCTATTCTGACGGATCTGTTGCACCCTACGGAAAGCTTAACTATCTCTTTACCGAAATCGAGCAGACGGCATTAGCCGATGCAGACAGAAAGGCTCTTAAGGAAACATCCACCTCCGTATTAAAGGCGGGAAGTCCTAAGTTAATTGCCTGCGGAGCAAAGAGATATACTTTAGAATCCGACATAAGAGTAGCTCCCGTTGAAATGAACGGAACACTCTATGTTCCCGAGGATGCGTATAATGAAATTATGGAATACGGTCATTCCAAGACAGAATATGACAGCGCAAACAACACCTTCTACACCTATCACTATGATTTGAATGCTGACAAGAAGGAAATCGTAAATAACACCTTTACATACTCAGTTCTTGGCTCAAATGAGGTAAGAGTAAACGGCGTTGCAAAAACGCTGACAGCTCCGGTTGTTTACGAAAACGGAAGATTTATGATTCCCCTGACACTTATTTCCGACTGCTACGGCTGGGAAGTTAAGAGTCTCGGAAACGGAATTTACACTGTAAGTAAGTCGGGCGCACCTGAAGCTAATGTAAACAGTGTGCTTTCCCACTTAAACTAAAAGGAGGATGAGATAATGAAGAAAATATTTGCAATTTTACTTTCTCTTCTTATGGTTATGTCTATGTGCATGGCTGTAAGTGCATCGGAAGCTGTTCCATTTGATTCCTCCTGGGAAATTTCTGTTACAAGCCAGACAGGCACAAGCATTAAAAATGCTTTCGACGGTGATTTATCCACCAATTGGCACTCAAACTACAAGGCAGAAGGCAGCAAAATTTTAAGCCACGACGAATGCCCCCACGTTATCACAATTAATTTTGGTAAGGATATGGAAATTTCCGGATGGCGTTACACACCCCGTAAGGACAACGAAACAGGAACGGTTTTGGCGTATAATATCTATGCTTCAAAGGACGGAGAAAACTTCAATAAAATATTTACCGGCACCTTTGATTACGCTACCAAGACAAAGGCGGAGTTTACTCCCTCTGAGGCCTCCTGGGGCACGTATACAATGAAGGCTGTAAAAATCGAGGTAACAAATAGCCGTGGAGGCTACGGAACTGCGGCTGAAATCGAATTCTTAAAGGGAACAAGCGGAACTGCAATCGAAAACGGCGAGCCCTTTAAGGGACAGAGTACATCTGCACCCAAGGCTGAAGCACCCGCTGCAAGCACAGCCTTAGCAGGGGAGCTTCTTAAAAACGACGGTTCCTGGAATATAAGTGCATCAAGTGCTTACGGCACCGGAAACGCCGCAGGGAAAGCCTTTGACGGTGACAAGTCAACTTACTGGCATTCGGCATACAAAGCAGAGGGAACAAAAATCGTAAGCAAGGAAGAATGCCCCCACACCATAACGGTTGATTTCGGAAAAACGGTTGAAATCGCAGGTTGGCGCTATTTAATGCGTCACGATAATGACACGGGTACAATCCTTGCCTATAACATTTATGCATCCGATGACGGTGTAAACTTTACTAAAATTCATACGGGTAAATTCACCCGCACACCCGGCAGCGTTAAAGAGCAGACTTTGTATGAAGACTTCTTTACAAAGACAAGTATGAAGTTTATAAAAATTGAAGTAACATCTTCTGTCGGAGGCTACGGAACAGCGGCAGAAATTGAATTTTATAAAAACGGCGGAAGCGGAAGTGCTTCTGCATCAGGTAGCTCAGGCGTTGAATTCTCCGGCACTAAAATCCCCAAAGGCGCTGACTGGAAAATAACAGCAACAAGCGAATTTACTCCCATTGCTAAGGCCTTTGACGGCGATGTGAAAAGCTACTGGCATTCAAAGTATACGGCAGAAGGCTCGAAAATAGTATCAAGGGACGAACTTCCCTTTAAGATAAGAGTTGAATTTCCTTCGGCAATTGATGTTTCGGGATGGATTTACACACCCAGAAGCGATAATTCAGTGGGAACGGTAACAGCATACAGCATCTATGCATCGGAAGACGGAACAAATTTTGAAAGAATTTATATCGGCAGCTTTGCAAACTTCGTAAGTGAAGCAGCTAAAAACAAGCCCGAATCAGCAACCTGGGGCAATAAAAAGATGAAGGCTATTGAAATTGAAATAACGGGCGGAATTTCAAACTACGGCTCTGCGGCAGAAATTGAATTTCTCACAGGCGGAACAGCTGCAAAGGAAGATGCGGTATTTGAAGGCGAAGCTAAAAACGGCATTCCCTATCTTTCGAGAAAAAACTGGGATATAAGAGTAAACTCCACCATGGGAAACCAGACCATTCAGCTTGCAGTTGACGGAAACGAAAAAACCTACTGGCACTCAAAGTATGAGGCGAAGGACGGCGCAGTTGTCGGCCACGACAATCCTCCCTATAACATAGACATCGACTTCGGTCTTGTGAAAACCATATCAGGTGTTAACTTAACACCCAGACAGGATTCGTTGAACGGAAACTTTATCATTGCAAATCTCTATGCGGCAGAAAAAAGCGGAGATGAGCTTGAGCTCATAAAAGAAAATGTTCCTTTTGAGCAGAGCGTGGGCGATAAGGAAATTTTCTTCCTTTCAAACATAAAGGCATCGAAGATAAGGATTGAAATAACCTCTGCGGTGGGCGGCTACGGCACATTGGCTGAGATAAATGTTCTTGGCGAAAATCCCGACTTTGAAACCGTGGACTATGAAAGCTTCAGGAAAATTGAAAAAGCGGGAGTCTTATATAAAATTGATAAAAAGCTATTTGATATAAGCTATGAGGGTGAAAGCTGGGCTACCTCTACTCCCGACAAGGCACTTGACGGAACCGTTAAATCCTTCTGGCAGACAGAACAGCTTGAAACCGGTGAAGAGGTAATTTTCGTTGTTGATATGAAAAAGGTACAGAGGGTTAAGGAAATCACCTATACTCCCCGTGACACCAATGACTTTCACGGTTGCTGGCTCAAGGCAAGCGTGTGGGTAAGTGCTGACAACGAAAACTGGATTCCCGTTGCAGAAGATATTGTGCTGGATAAGGATCTTTCCACAAAGAAAATCCCCCTGCCCGAAGAGATGAAGATAAGATATATCGAGTTTACCGTGCACGAATATTTCGCTAAGCGTGTAAGTGTAGCGGAGCTTGACTTCTATCAGTACGAGGGTGAAGATGACGGCGAGAAGTATGTTCTTACCGTAGGTTCCAACGAGATTAAGTACAGGGAAAACGGAGAAGATAAGGCAAAGACCATCGACGTTGCACCCTACATCGTAAACGGCACAACATTAATTCCCTTAAGAGGACTTTTAGAGCTTATGGGTGCTGAAATTTCCTGGAACGGCGATAATCAGACAATCGGCGTTAAGGGAGAGAATATTGACCTTACACTTCAGGTAGGCTATAAGATAGTATTTGTAAATGACCCGACATACGGAAATATAAAATACACACTCCGTACAGTACCCGTAATCAAGGATTCCCGTACCTTCATCCCCGTAAGATTCGTATCCGAACAGCTCGGATATAACGTGGCATGGAACGGCGAAACACAGGAAATAACAATTACAAGATAATAAAAAAGCGTGCTTTTGCAAAAGCACGCTTTTTTATGTTTGAAAAGGTAAGACATAGCTAAGCATTATAATAGCTTGTCTAAAATGACATCTGCCTTGTTTTT
>JAUNRD010000209.1:3005-4231 GCA_030535815.1 Clostridia bacterium | reverse complement strand
CAGTTTCTTCCGGCGCAGTTGACATTGTACTTGCAGGTATGACTGTAACAGAAGAAAGAATGGAAGCTGTTAACTTCTCTGAGTCCTATGCAACAGGTATCCAGGTTGTTATTGTAACAGAAGATTCTGAAATCGCAACAATCGAAGAACTTGCTGGCAAGAAGATCGGTGTTCAGACCGGTACAACAGGTGACATTTATTGCTCCGGTGACTATGGCGAAGAAGCTATCGCTCGTTATGACAACGGTGCAATCGCTGTTCAGGCTCTCCAGAACGGACAGGTTGACTGTGTAGTTATCGATAACGAACCCGCAAAGGCATTTGTTGAAGCTAACGAAGGTCTTGTAATTCTTGAAACTGAGTACATCACAGAAAACTATGCTGCAGCAATCGCAAAGGAAAACACAGAACTTCTTGATGAATTCAATGCAGCTTTAGCTGAGCTTCAGGCTGACGGCACAATCGATGCAATCATCGGAAAGTACATCAAGGCTGAATAATTCGGTTTTATGTAATTAAGCCTGGAAGGGGACGGTGTTTAATCAAGCATCGTCCCCTTAAAAGTGTAAAAATGCCCGAAAGGAGTAACGCAAATGAATATACTTACATTTGCAAAATGGATTGAAGGCACAGCACCGGAGTGGATTTTGTCTCTGCCTGAAAATTTACAGCGAATAATATTTCAGTTTTATCAGGTTTTTGTTTATGAAAACCGCTGGAAGTTTTTTACCGACGGACTTATAACAACTTTTGTTGTAACTATCGGTGCACTTATATTGGGTGTTATCATAGGTATGATTGTTGCAATCATACGTTCTTCATGCGACAGCATGCGAAAAAAACCTAATATTTTCCTCCGTATTTTAAATTCAATATGTAAAATATATGTCACGGTATTAAGAGGAACACCTCTGATGGTTCAGCTTCTTATTATGGGCTTTGTTATAATGGTGCCTAAAGGAGACTTTGAAACAAATCTCTGCGCAGTTATAACTCTCGGTATCAATTCCGGCGCATATGTTGCTGAAATTGCACGTTCCGGTATTATGTCCATTTCCCAGGGACAGACAGAGGCGGGAAGAAGCCTTGGACTTAATTACTGGCAGACAATGTGCTACATAGTAATACCGCAAGCATTTAAAAATATTCTTCCGGCTCTCGGAAATGAGCTTATTGCTCTGCTTAAAGAAACTTCCGTTGCCGGTTATGTTGCCATCACGGATTTG
>JAUNRD010000209.1:0-2995 GCA_030535815.1 Clostridia bacterium | reverse complement strand
CATCACTTGTTACGGTTATCGCCTTGCAGGATGTAACAAAGGCGGCACAGGTAATTGTAAGTAAGACGTATACTGCAACAATTCCTTATATAAGCCTTGCACTTATATATCTTGTACTGGTTATTATTTTAACCAAGCTGCTGGGAATTCTTGAAAGGAGGCTGCGTCAGAGTGATAAACGTTAAAGGTCTTAAAAAAGCCTTCGGTGACCATGTGGTACTAAATGGCATCGATCAGCATATAAAAAAGGGCGAGGTTGTATGCATAATCGGCCCCTCAGGAAGCGGTAAATCCACATTTTTACGTTGTCTTAATCTTCTTGAACAGCCGACAGACGGGCAGATTTTCTTCAAGGATGAGGATATTACAAATCCCAAGGCAGATATAAACAAGCTTCGTCAGAAGATGGGAATGGTTTTCCAGCAGTTCAATCTTTTTCCTCATATGACGGTTAAGAAAAACATTATGCTTGCTCCTGTGAAGCTTAAGCTTATGAGCGAGGCAGAAGCTGAAAAAAAGGCAATTTCCCTTCTTGAAAGAGTAGGTCTTCCCGAAAAGGCAGATGCATATCCCGGTCAGCTTTCCGGCGGTCAGCAGCAGCGTGTTGCAATTGCAAGAGCGCTTGCGATGAATCCTGAGGTTATGCTTTTTGACGAGCCTACAAGTGCTCTTGACCCTGAAATAGTAGGGGAGGTTTTGCAGGTTATGAAGGAACTTGCAAAGGAAGGTATGACAATGGCTGTTGTTACACACGAAATGGGATTTGCGAAGGAAGTTGCCGACAGAGTTTTATTCATTGATGCGGGAATCGTTATGGAAGAGGGGACTCCTGAGGATGTTTTCTCAAATCCGAAGAACGAAAGAACAAAGTCATTCTTAAGTAAGGTACTTTAATAGTTAAGGCTGTAAACAATGTTTGCAGCCTTTTTATACAAATGCGGTGAAAATATGATATTGATTATTGCGGAAAAGCCGAGTCTGGCAAGAAACATAGTTTCGGCGATCGGAAAAATGAATAAGAAAAGCGGGTATTTTGAAGGATCAGACTACATAGTAACCTGGGCTTTCGGGCATTTGTTCTCCCTTGCGGATATAGAACACTATTCGCCTTCAGAAAGCGGTAGATGGTCTATGGAAAACATTCCGTGTTTCCCTGAAAAGTTCCATTTTGAGCTTAAGCATGACAAAGAAGGAAGGGTGGATTCCGGCGTTCAGAGCCAGTTTGAAACAATAAAAATGCTCTGCAACAGGGGAGATGTTGACACTATAGTTAATGCTGGGGACTCGGACCGTGAAGGTGAGATTATCGTGAGGATATGTGTCGGAAAGACAGGGGTTTCAGGAAAGGCATTCAAAAGACTATGGCTTCCCGACCAGACGGAAGAGACAATTTCCGAAGGTCTTAAAACCATGAAGGACGAAACTGAGTATGAGTTTTTGGCATCGGAGGGCTATGCAAGAACCTATATTGACTGGCTTTACGGTGTGAATCTTACACGCTATGCATCCCTTAAGACGGGAACGCTTCTTCGTGTGGGAAGAGTAATTGTACCCATAGTAAAAGCGATTTACGATCGTGATATGGCAATTAAAAATTTCGTTCCCGAAATTTACTATGCACCTCTTTCAAAATGCGAAACCAAGGGCGAGGAAATCGAGCTTTTAAGTAAAAAGAAATTTTCCAAGGATGAACTCTCAGAGGGTGCGGATTATTGCAACAAGCTTAATGCTGAAAAAGCAATTGTTACAGAAAAGAAAACAAAAAAGGATATCCTTTCGCCCGGTAAGCTTTATTCTCTTACAAAGCTTCAGAATGTTTTGGGTAAAAAATATAAAATGAGTATGGATGAAAGCCTTAAGGTGCTTCAGGGGCTTTATGAAAAAGGTTATGTAACCTATCCCAGAACGAACTCCGAATACCTTGCAAAGGCGGAAGCGGGGAAAATTAAAAATATTATTTCCGCATTCTGCAATCTCGGCTATGACCTTGTGTTCAAGGACAAAAAGACCATATTTGACGATTCGAAAATCGAGTCCCACTCAGCTCTTACGCCTACTCATAAAATTCCTAAAAAGGATCAGCTCTCAGATGCTGAGTATAAAGTTTACAGCACTGTTATGCGCCGCTTTGCCGCAGTTTTCTGCAAGGAAGAGTGCAAGGTTGAAAAAACGGAAATTACAATAGCTGTAGGGGAGATTGAAAGCTTTACACTTAAAGGTGTAATAATGAAGGAGCCGGGCTGGACAAAGTATGACGACTACGGCAAAAAGGATAAAACTCTGCCTCCTTTAGAGAAGGGAGACGAGGTGAATACGGAGTTTATATTGACGGAGAAAGAAACTTCGCCTCCGAAACACTACACCATAGAAACCCTTAACAACTACCTTAAAAATCCCTTCAAGGAAGACCTGGCGGAAGCTAAGGAAGAGGATGATGCGGAAGAATATCGTGCGATATTTGAAGGTCTTGAACTCGGAACGGAAGCTACAAGGACAGGAATAATTGACAATGCTAAAAAGAGCGGATATATCGCTCTTGAAAAGGATGTTTACAGTATACTTCCGGGAGGGGAATTTCTCATAGAAGCACTTTCTGAAATGAACATAAGCATGGATAAGTACAAAACCAGTGAGCTTGGTAAGGCTCTTAAAAAAGTTTACAGGGGAGAAATTAAGATTTCAGACAGTGTGGAAATTGCAAAGGCTGAAATTGCAGAGGTATTCAAAAAAGATTCCGCACCTCCCGAAAAAAGTTCTGACACCGGATTTTTCGGTGACGTGGCAGGAACCTGCCCTGTTTGCAGCAAGGATGTTATAAGAAACCGTTTTGGCTATGGTTGCAGAGGATACAAGGAAGGATGCACATTCAAGATAGGCGGAACTATTTGCGGAAAAACCATTTCAATAGCTAACGTGAAAAAGCTTCTGGAAACGGGAAAAACCTATAAAATAGAAGGCTTTGTATCAAAGAAGAGCGGAAAAAGCTTCGATGCGT
>JAUNRD010000208.1 GCA_030535815.1 Clostridia bacterium | reverse complement strand
TCTGAGATGGTCATTTTAATCCTTCTTGCCTTAATGTTTGAGGGAAGAATAATTTCCTTGTTGTGGGCTCCTAAGGTGATGTCTTCGGTGATTCTTTCAAATTCTCCGTATTCTGTATCCGAGGCTTCAAGATAAAGGGATGTTATTTTTCCGGTGGTTCCGTCGGGACGGGGGATAAGAATAAAGCCTGAAATAACAGTGTCCTCGGAAAATGTAAATTCCATGGTGTAGGGGGCATCATCCTTAGCTGTTATTACACCGCCCTCATCAAGATAGTTAGAATGCCAGAAGCTTTTATCGTCACCGTCAATTACTCTTTCGGCACAGCTGGGGCGGGTGGTGCTTACTGTAACTGTCCAGAAGGTTCTGTCAACCGTGGGCAAACCTGTAATTGACATAATGGAGGACTGACCTTCCTTTGCTGTAGCCGTTGTGGTGGTATCGGGCATATCGCCTTCGGCGAAGGATGAAAATGTACATAAGGATAAAACAAGGGCAAGTGCGATAATAACAGATATTACTTTTTTCATAATCTTCGCCTCCTTTAATTAAGATGTGCCGAAACGGCATTTACAAGGCTTAAATCAGATTCATTCTTTGAAACGGTATAAATTCCGTTGCCTGCATTTGTTACGTTAAAGCCAAAGGCTTCGGATAAAACGGAAAGGGGAACATAGATTATTCCGTCCTTTGCCGTTATGGGCGCACTTAAGGAAAGTGTCCTGCCGTCAACGTATACACTATTTGAATCAAGCTCACTCATCAAGAAGCGGTTTGTTGTAACTTCGGTAAGTGCGTCGTTCATTTCATAATAATAAATGAAATAGCTGTTATAGGAGCTGTCATATTCAACCTTACTTCTTCCGTAGCCTAAAATTTCAAGGAGAGAATCGCCGGGGACATAAAGTGTGCCTTCTGCTTCGTAAGCCTTAACTCTTAAATCAGGCTCGTAAATCTTCATTTTAGCACCTGAAACAATCATTTCGTCGGCACCTGCTTTAAGGATTGCTGTACCCTTAAGTGCGCTTCTTTCATCGGCAGAAAGTGTAGTTTCTTCAATTTCTGTGAAAAGATAGTTAAAGCGGCCATAGGGAGCGCATGAGCCTGTCTCATAGAACGATAAAAGGTCGCCCTCGTTTTTAATTCCGTCTGTCCACTTGAATTCAAGCTCAACTTTGTCGGTTTCGCCGATTAACGCTCTCGGAAGAGAGAGCATAATGTAATTTACATCTTCCTTGTATACTGCATTTCCGATTGTCTCGGGAGTAAATGCAGTAGTTTCAAATTTTGAAATAACGCCATTGCCCGAAAGGTTTACTGCATAGTCATAGCCTTCCCAGCCTGTAGCATAGTTTCTGTCTATGTTGATATAAAGATTCATATGGCCTTCGGAAGGCTTTATGGCATCCTTGGTCTTTGCCAGGAAGTATATGTTATCTTTATCAAAGGAAGCCTTCGTTGTCATTATAGCATTGGGAACTTCTGTGGTATAGCGGACCTGCTCGGTGGTTCCGGGAGCATAATAGCCAAGAGAATCGCGCTCATAGCTCTGGTCAAAATTATAGAAGGTGGGGCCGACGGTGTTCCACTGAGCTGCATCGCCTGTCATATCAATGGTCTTTGCTCCGGCGGATACTGGAGCGGGGCGGACGCCCTTATATTTTCTTGAAAAGTCAACTAAAAGGTTGAAATAGTCATCCTTAAGGGGGCCTTTTGAGGGCTCAAAGTCACGGCTGTTTTCTGAGTCAAAGCTGTCAACAAAGATGTTGCCTCCGGAGAAAACTCCGTAGGATGAAAATCTTGTCGCACGCCATTCGTTCCAGCCGTCAACAAGTATAAATTCGGGGTCGGCGCTAAGTGCTAAAGCTGCCTGCTCGCGGAAGAAATAGCCCATTCTTTTTCCGTTTTCGGAGTAGTCCTCGCCGAATACCTCGGAAAATCCTCTGCCCTTGGAATAGGGATCGGATAAAACGCCGGTTATACCTGTACCGTAAATGGTGGACTGATTGATTGCGGCACCAACAACCACAAAGGCAGGTCTGCCGTTTTCGGTTGTGCCTCTTACAGGCTGGGGGAAGTTTTCAAGCCAGAACCAGGTTTCGTCCTCATAATCCGAGCCGTTGGGAACGGGAGTATATACGTTTCTTGAGCTGCTCTTTCTGTATGTAAAGAATTCTGATAAGGTTTTCGTAAGCTCCGCTTCGTAGGTATCTCCCTTCTGGGCAGAACGCATAACATTGTTGTAGGTGTATACCATAGGCTTTCCGTCCATATAGAACCATAGGTCGGAATAGTCATTTTCAGTAAAGAAAATGTGATAGGTGGCAGATAAGCTCTTTATGTTGTTTTCGGAGTCGTCGCCTATTGCATACATTCCCGTTATTTTGGGAACCTTTACGCCGGCTCTTTTTGCATCGCGGAAGGCTTCTGCCAGAACCTCTACAGCATCAGAATATACTATGCCGGAGTTTGAATAGTCAAAGAGTATTACATCAACATCCGCCATAGAAAGCATTTCGGCGTGTTTACGGTAAACCCAGTAATCATGGGAATTGTAGGTGCCGAATACCGGCTCACTCCACCAGTAGGGAGCGTTCTTTATCCAGGCGGGATGATAGAAATCGTCCATCGCATCGGGGTGGGCATCTCTTAAATGCTCAAGGATGCCGACTTCTTCATCGCCTCTGCCAAACCAGTTCCAGTATAATACACCAAGATGCCTTGTGCCTTCCTTGACCGGACCTGCCTCGGCATAGTCTGCAACTTTTCGTCCCATAGAGTCGGTGGAAACCCAGGTGTCGAGATAAAAATCCTTCACCAATGAGTCAGGTGCCTGCTCATTTTTGGGATCGGGTTTTTTATATTCTTCTTCGGAAAAGACGATTTTTTCGATAAATACATCCATTGCATAGTTGTCTCTTCCGTAAAGCCCCTTAAAGTAAACATCGTGGACTCCGCTTATTTCAGAAACAGATGTTGTAAGGTATTCGCTTTCGTGGTCACCTGTTATGGTAATTGTGCCTAAAACCTTACCTGAAAGGTGGTCATCTGCCTTTATAACGATAGTTTCGCCGTTTGCCAGTGTCCTTGATGTCACAAGAAGGGAGATGGAATTTATTCCGGTAAGGTCAACACCCTTTATTCCGAAATATTCTCCTCTCTTTAAGTGGGTAAGCTGATTTTCCGAGAGTTTAACCCCTTCGTTTATTGTCACGTCGGATGCTATATACTCTCTTCCTTCCGCAAAGGAAATTAAGGGAGTAATCATAAGGAAAACCAGTAGTAAAGCAAGTAGTTTTTTCAAAATTATTCCTCCTTTGATTAAAATGATGACCTCTTTACTTAAGTATAGCACAAATGCAATTGACATTCCAATAAAAAAACGATATAATATAATCAAAAAGTTAGGTTTTGAGTGCAAAAACGTGGAAAAGGTTTGATTTTTCGTAAAGGCGGATTAAATATGATAGTATATCAGAATCAGAATTCAGGCAGGAAATATCATTTCTGGAGTTCTTCTCACGAAAACTATTCGATGGCGGCGCATCTTCACAACAATACGGAAATTGTTTATGTTAAATCGGGATGTCTGACGGTTAAGATGGACGGGAAAAGATATGACGCCCACAGTGGGGAAGCGGTGATTGTGCTGCCTCACAGAATCCATGAATACATAAACGAAAGCGGAAATTCTGTGTGCGGAGCTATTTTTTCAAATGACTTTATCCCGATATTCTTTGAAAAGATAGGGGATGACCTTCCCGAAAATCCTGTATATAAGGTAAGTGACAAGGCGCTTTGGACAGAAAAGCTTTTAACGATAAAGCATAAAGATTATTTAAGCATTGCTTCCTTTCTCTATGAAGCATTGGGAGATGCCGAGAAAAATATTACCTGGACTAAAAAGAAAACGGGAAACGGGGAGCTTATTCAGGGAGCAATAAACTTTATTTATGATAATTTCCGTGATGACATAACTCTTTGTGATATGGCAAAGAAGCTTGGCTATAACGAAAAATACCTTTCCTATACACTTCACACCGTTATCAATATGAATTTCAGGAGACTGCTTTCCTCCTACAGGATAAATTTCGCAAAAGAGCTTATTTCGAAAAATATAAAAAAACTTTCAATGGTTGATGTAGCTCTGCAATCCGGCTTTTCCTCCCTTGCCAGCTTTAACCGCAATTTTAAGGAGATAGAAGGTATTTCTCCCAGCGAATACAGAAAAAACCTCG
>JAUNRD010000207.1 GCA_030535815.1 Clostridia bacterium | reverse complement strand
AGGAATACCGCTTTTTACTGCCGAAGACTTTTCTGCATTAGCCGGAAACGGACTTACGGGCACAGTGGAAGGAAATAAGGTATACGGCGGTAAGGAAGAGTTTATTGCTGAGAAAACAGTAATTTCCGAAGATATAAAAAGAAAAACCGGGCTTCTTCGTGCCGAAGGCAAGACAGTAATGTTTTTTGCAGCTGAAGATAAGCTTTTAGGTCTTATTGCAGTTTCCGATATAATAAAGGAAGACAGCAAAGAAGCTGTAGCAAGGCTTAAAAAGATGGGGCTTTCCGTTGTTATGCTTACCGGCGATAATGAGGTTACGGCAAAGGCTGTGGCAAAGGAAGCCGGAATAGAGGATGTTCTTGCAAATCTTCTTCCTGAAGACAAGGAAAAAGCCATAGCGGAGCTTTCTGCGAGCGGTAAGGTTATGATGGTCGGAGACGGTATAAACGACGCTGTTGCCCTTACAAGAGCAAATGTCGGTGTTGCAATAGGTGCAGGCACCGATGTTGCCATAGACTCTGCAGATGCGGTGATTATGAAAAGCAGCTTAAAGGATGTCTGCCGTCTTATTTCTCTTTCGAGAGGAACGCTTAAAAATATACACGAAAACTTATTCTGGGCATTTTTCTACAACACAATAGGAATTCCCGTTGCGGCAGGCGTTTTTTCAATTTTGGGACTTACGCTCAATCCGATGCTGGGCGCCCTTGCAATGAGCCTTTCAAGCTTTTGTGTTGTAAGCAACGCCTTAAGGCTTAATTTTTACGATATTGATAAAATATACTATAAAAGAAACAGTAAAAAGGAGGATAAAGCAATGGAAAAGACAATGAAAATCGAAGGTATGATGTGCACTCACTGCTCAGGAAGGGTGAAGAAGGTTTTAGAGGAGCTTCCCGGAGTTACCGAGGCAATCGTAAGCCACGAGACAGGGACAGCTGTAGTAAAGCTTTCTTCTGATGTAGCTGATGAAACCTTGAAAAAGGCCGTTGAAGATCAGGGTTATAAGGTAATAGGGTAAAATAAAAAATGCAGGCATAGCCTGCATTTTTTTTGTTTTTGAATTTAATTGTTTTTAAGTCGTTTGTCGCTCTTTTTGGCAAGGTAATTACCAAGAGACTGAAAGGCGATAACAAGGAGTACCAAAAGCACAACAGAGATATACATTTCGGCATCCCTGTATCGGTAATAACCGTAGTTGATTGCAATCTTACCGAGACCGCCACCGCCGATGATACCGCTCATGGCAGAATAGCCTAAAACCGTTGTTATTGCAATTGTAAAGTTGGATATCAAAGAGGGAACGCTTTCGGGTATCATTACTTTTACGATAATCTGGAAAGGGGTTGCACCCATACTTTCCGCCGCCTCGATGATATTCGGGTTTATTTCACGTAAACTGCTTTCCACAAGTCTTGCAACAAAGGGAAATGCCGCAATAACAAGAGGAACTATCATTGCAACGGTACCAATTCTGGTGCCTAAGATAAGCTCAGTTAAAGGAAAAGCCATAATCATCAGAATCAGGAAAGGAATTGATCTTAAAAGGTTTATCACGGTGTTTATTATGCTCATAAGCCAGGAAGGAAGTGGCATTACGCCGTTCTTTTCGCCTGCTACAAGCAATACTCCCAAAGGAAGTCCTAAAATAACCGCAAAGAGTGTGGAGAGAACTGTTACATAAATCGTTTCCCAGATTGCAAAGGGAACCTCGTTTACCGTTACCCACAAAGCATCGTGAAGAAGCTGGTTATCAATGGTTTCTATGTAATTATTAAGAAAATCAAGCATAATCAAACCTCCTCCACAATGATATTTTCCTGAGACGATAAGTATTCTTTTACCTTAGCAAAATCAGCATCGGCAGGAATGCTTAAAAGGATGCTTCCGAAAGCCTTTTCTCCGATTGCCTTGGTTGAAGCTCCCAGGATATTTGCGGTAACTCCCAAATCAACAGCCATATTTGTAATGGCAGGAGAGCTTGCGGCAACAGCTCCGTTGTAAACCACACGGAAAATTCTCTGGCCTTTAAGTTCGGGAAGAAGAGTTTCCGCACCGTCGGGGAATACAAGACGCTTTGCGGCATCGGATTTGGGATTGGAGAATACTTCTGTTACATTTCCTTCTTCCACAACATAACCGTTATCAAGAATTGCAACGCGGTTACATATATCCTCAACAACGCTCATCTGATGAGTGATGATGATAACAGTAATTCCGAGACGTTTATTGATATCCTTGATTAAAGATAAAATGGACTGTGTCGTTTTGGGGTCTAAAGCGCTTGTTGCTTCGTCACAAAGGAGAACCTCAGGCTCTGTTGCAAGAGCTCTTGCGATGGCGATTCTCTGCATCTGACCGCCTGAAAGCTGGGCAGGATAAGCGTTTGCTTTATCGGGAAGGCCTACTATTTCGAGCAGCTCCATAGCTCTTTCTTTGGCTTCGGCTTTGCTTACGCCGGAAAGCTCCAATGGAAAGCAGATGTTCTTAAGACAGGTTCTTTGCATAAGAAGGTTAAAGCTCTGGAAAATCATGGTAACCTTTCTTCGCATTGCACGAAGCTCGGCGGGGGAAAGGGTTGTAAGGTCGCTGCCGTCAATAATAACCTTACCTTCGCTGGGACGCTCCAGCATATTGATGCAACGAACCAAAGTGCTTTTTCCTGCACCGCTCATGCCGATGATGCCGTAAATATCGCCTTTTTCTATGTTGAGACTGATATCGGTAAGAGCGTGAACTTCGCCACCTGCAGTATTGAATGTTTTTGTCAGGTTTTCGATTTTAATCATAATTTACTCCTGTGCCGTAATTTGAAAATACGCCGGTTGCAAGCAACCGGCGCTTTTTCAAAGGTTTTAATTATTCAGCTTTGATAGCGTCAAGTGTTGTCTGTTTGCCACCGTAAATGCCCATGGGCTCTACGTGTACTGCAGATACGGAAACAACCTCTGTTCCGTTTTCCGCATTGAAGTCTTCAAGATAGGGAAGGTGCTGGAAATAGTTAGCATCAACTTCACCGGAGTTTACAACGTTGTTGGGCTGAACATAATCGGTGTATTCGATTATTTCAAGAGTGATTTCCTTTGCGGCAAGGATTTCCTTTGCAATTGCAAGGATTTCAGCGTGGGGTGTGGGAGAAGCTGCGACGGAAACAGTAGCACCCTTAAGAGCTTCATAATCAATTGCCGCATCATAACCGTCAGTTGTGTTTTCGATTGTGCTTACAACTGCACCCTCATATGTCTCTGTGATAAAGTCAGCAACTGCCTGGCTTTCAAGTGCTGCGATTAATGCCTTGATAACGGGATTTTCTTCGTTACCTGCTTTAACAGCTAAAATGTTGCTGTATGCAGAGAAAGCACCTTCCATAGCGAGAGAATCAGCTACGGGATTAAGATCAGCAGAAATTGCATAGTTTGAGTTGATTACTGCATAGTCAACGCTGGATAATACGTTGGGAAGCTGAGCTGCTTCTACTTCCTTGAATTCAATTCCGTAGGGATTTTCAGCGATATCACGGATTGTAGCTGTGATGCCTGCGCCGTCGGCCAATGTGATGTAGCCGAGCTCTTCAAGGAGAAGAAGTGCACGTGCTTCGTTTGTAGTATCATTGGGAATTGCGATTGTGATTGCCTTTTCTCCGCAACCTGTAAAGAGTGCTAAAGATGAAACCATCATTACAAGTGCGAGTGCGATAGATAAAAATCTTTTCATTATAATACCTCCTAAAGTATATTGAATTTATGATAGCATTTTTTCATTTATTTGTCAAGATAAATCGAACATTTCGCTTGAAAGATAACGCTCACCGGTATCGGGCAGTAAAACCACGATGGTTTTACCTTCGTTTTCGGGGCGCTTGGCAAGAGTAAGTGTTGCAAAAAGCGCCGCGCCTGAAGATATACCTGATAAAACCCCTTCTTTTTTGGAAAGGAAGTTTCCCATTTTATATGCTTCTTCGGTTTTTACGGTTATTATTTCATCGTAAATGCTTTTATCGAGTGTATCTGGAACAAAGTTTGCGCCGATTCCCTGGATTTTGTGGGGACCTGCTTTGCCTTCGGATAAGAGGGGAGAATCATATGGCTCAACGGCAACAACCCTGACAGCCGGATTTTTCTCTTTTAAGTATTTACCCGTTCCGCTTAAGGTTCCGCCGGTGCCGACGGCAGAAACAAAAATATCAACTTTACCTTCGGTATCTTCATATATCTCGGGTCCTGTAGTGCGGTAATGTGCATC
>JAUNRD010000206.1 GCA_030535815.1 Clostridia bacterium | reverse complement strand
GGCGGAGCCTCTCCTCAAGGAGAAGCCTTTGGAAAGGCATTTTAATCGTATGAATTTATCGGCGGTTTTGAAAAGAAGTGCAAATATAAAAAATAAAAGTTATCCTTAAAATCACAAAAAAGGAGCATGCAATATGAACATTATTTTTCCCGGAATTACAAATGAAGATATAGCTTATGCATTGGAGTGTCTGGATGAGTGCAAGCAGCCTATGGCGGAAAAGTATGGCTTTATGCATCCTTATTTTACCCCCGGGGGAGCATACGGCAGGCAATGGTGGCAGCTTGATTCATCATTGGCGCTTTCTGGCTACAAGTGGATTGACCGCTGTTTTTCTGAAACCGCTCTTTTAAACTTTATAGAATCCCAGAAAGAAGACGGAAGAATATGTCTTTGGGGAGCAGATACCCTGCCAAGTAAGGTGGCAGGCGGAGATATGCTTTCGCAGATAGATGGAGTGTCATCCCTTCCCAAGCTTTTTGAAGTTACTTATTATGTACTTAAAGGCTCGAAGGATAAAGCTTTAAAAAAATCGGCATATGAAATGTCGAAAAAATATCTTGAGTGGTGGTTTAATGCCAGACTTCACAAAGAGACAGGACTTATAAGCTCGGTTTTCGAGGAAACCTTCATTCCTTATTTGGGCTCGGCTATGGAATATGCCGCCGTTGACACAAATGTGGAGGTTTTTGCAGGATGTCACTACACCGCGCTTCTGGCAAAGGAGCTTGGCGATGAAGAATATGCAAAGCTTCTGGAAGAAAGAAAGGTATCACTTAAGGAAAGCATAAACAAATACCTCTGGAAGGAAGATGCGGGGGCGTATTACCCCTATAATTTAAGATGAGGAAAAGAACGTGGATATTCTTATGGCGTCAACCTTTAATCCCTTGCGTTTTGGCATTGCGGACGGAGATAAAAAGGAAAAGCTCATAAAGCTTCTTAAAGATGACAGTCATTTTAACATAAACACAATTCCCCTTACCTCGGTGTCAAAAAAAGATAAAATGTTCACCACAACAGATGGAGATTATATAGGAAATGCAAGCTGGAGCGGAAACTGCTGGACGCTTATAAACGAAGCGGTGGTGCGAGGCCTCATTGATTCGGGGGAAGATGAATTGGCAGCAGACCTTGCCCTTAAAACCGTGAGGGATTTCAACCACAATTTATCGGAATTTATCAATCCCTTTGACGGAAAGGGACACGGTGTTATTAAATATGCCTGGACGGCATCCCAGTATCTGGAGCTTTTGATTGAAGTTGTTTTCGGTATAAGCTATGATGCTGAAAACAAGGAAATCATCATTACTCCAAAGCTTACAGAAGAGCTTAAAGGAGAAAAATTAGCCCTTGAAAACCTTGCTGTAACAAAAGATATAAGCCTTTCTTTATACATAGAGGGCGAAAAAGCAGATTACAAGGTATCGGGCGACAGTGTAAAAGTAAAGGTGATTTTATGAAAATCGGGCTTTTTACGGATTCCCATTATTCAAGTCAGAAAGTAACCTGCACAAACCGCTACAACAGCGAGCCGCTTCGTAAAATCAAGGAAGCATATGACTTTTTCAAAAATAAAAAAGCCGACCTTGTAATATGCCTCGGAGATATTACGGATAAGGAAGACACCAAGGAAAAGGAAATAAAAAACCTCATTGAAATAAAAGAAGTAATTGATGCATCGGAAATTAAAACCATTGTGCTTATGGGAAATCACGATGCTTTTACCTTTACCGAAGATGAGTTTTATTCTCATCTTGGAGAGGATAAATGCCCTGTTGATATGATTTCTGATAAAACTTCCCTTTTATTTGTTGATGCCTGCTATTTTGCTGACGGAAGGCGTTACAGCCCTGTGGACGATGACTGGACGGACACATTTTATCCTTATGCTGAAAAGCTTTCAGAAAAGCTTTTGGCATTAAAGGGTGATTCCTTTATCTTTATGCATCAGAATGTGGACGGGAATATAAGAGAGGATCACCGCCTTTCAAACGATGGCGAAATGCGAGAAATATTTGAAAAAAGCGGAAAGGTTAAGAGTGTTTTTCAGGGGCACTATCACAAAGGTGCGGAAAATGAGACAGACGGAATAAAATATATCACGCTTAAGGCGATGTGCGAAAATGAAAAGGCATATTACATAATTGATACGGAGGCATAATGATGAAGGATTTTGCAATTATACAGAGAATTTACTGCATTTCGGAGGATGAAATATTAAAGGCGGCAAAGGACTATCCTGCTTCGTTTTCCGACGGGGTTGCAGTTGTTGCATATAACGGTCTCTGGTGGGACGATGAACGTGTTTCCGATTTTGAAACCATAAGCCGTTTCTGCGAAAAAATGAAAGCGGCAGAAATCCCGGTGGAGATTAATATAAGTAAAACCATAGGCCACACCGATGAGCATACACAGGAAGAAGCTGTGAGCCATATGACTGATGCTTATGGCGTGCAGGGCTACAGCATAAACTGTCCCGGAAATGAAATTTTTCAGGATTTTTTCAGGGAAACAATACGTAAATATGCATCGTTAAAGCCTGATGCTTTGTGGCTTGATGACGATTTTCGAACGGTGTTTCATTGGCCTGTCGGCTTCGGATGCTTTTGCGATGACTGCATAAAACGATTCAATATTGAAGCAGGTAAGAATTTTGACCGTGAAGGTTTAAGAAAGGCGATTTTAACGGACAGCGGAAATATCCGCGCCCTGTGGCAGGATTTTACCCGTGAGCAGATGGTAAAGCTTGTGAAAATCGCAAGGGAGACAGTTGACGAAATTGACGACAGTATAATCCTTGGTTTTATGCAGGTTAATCCGGAAATGGTTATTTACGAATGCCCCGATTTTGAGAAATGGATTGAAATCGCAAAAAATAAAAACGGAGAAGTATATTTCCGCCACGGCAGCGGCTTTTACGATGACTTTAAGCCCTTTGAAGTGGTGGATAAAAATATTTCCATTGCCCGCCTTTGCGCAATGACGGAAGGGAAAGGCGTTAAAAACCTGACGGAAGAGGTAACCTCCCCCTATATAAAAAGAAGTAAGTCCATGAAGGTTACTTTGATGGAAGCGGTTATGAATATCGGTATGGCAGGCGCCGACGGGCTTATGGATGAGGGGATAAAGTCCAATCTTACGGAACAGCTTGAAAAGGGCCGTCTGGTTTCCCATATGCACGAAAAAGGAAATTTTCTTAATGAGGCAAGGAAGCTTATAAGGGGAAAGGTACAAAGAGGCGCTTATCCTTTCTTCGACAAGGATTTGTGGCGTTACGCACCTGCAACCGACCACATTGGAAAAATGAACGATATCGGAAGCAGAAACTGGATGAATCTTTTCTATTTGGGTATTCCCGTTACATTCCGGGAAAAGGACGCGGACGTATTGATTCTTTCGGGAGAAACCGTAAAGGGAATGAGCAAAGAAGCACTTAATAAGTGGCTTTCCAAAGGCATTTATGCCGACGGAACATCGGCGCTTTTGTTAAATGAGCTGGCGGGCGAAAACGTTACCGGAATAGAGAAGTATGAAAAAGGAATATGTGAAATAAAAAGCGGAGGACTTGGAGAACTCTTCACAGACCACCATCTTAACGGAGATTTCAGGGGCTATAAGAGAAGCATGTATTGGGGTGCGGAAGCTTACGGAAGCTTGGAGACAGTAGCCGACGGATGTGAAGCTTTAAGCGAAGGCTTATACCCCTCTGAAAAGAACGCTGGAATAGTTGGAACAGCCCTTTACGAAAACCGTTTCGGCGGAAAGGTTATAACCTCAGCAAGAGCGCCCCATTCAGCCGATATCCTGTCCGACGGAAAAGGCCATCAGCTTAAAAATATATTCGACTTCCTTGCAGGCGGGAAAATGAAGGTGAGAGCGGAAAGTGACACGAGAGTGGGCGTAAGCTTGTGGGAAGATAAGAAAACAGGCGAGCTCGCTGTATTTATCTACAATACGGATTTTGACCAGTCAGATATAAAAATCATAACAGACGGAAATTACAGGGCGGAAATATTAACAGAGGAAGGAAAGCTTTGTTTCCTTTCCGAGGGAAATGAATTTATCCTGCCTTCCGTTGAAGCCTTCGGTGTAAGGGTTATGCGGCTCAGGAAATAATGAAATAATAAATATTTTCCTGTTGATTTTTTCTGTCGTATATTGTATAATAAAAGGAAGACATTTAATACATAAGAAAGGAATTGATAAAATGCTTTGTGAAAAATGCGGAACAGAAAATAAAGAAGGTACTTCTTATTGTAAAAAGTGCGGCGA
>JAUNRD010000205.1 GCA_030535815.1 Clostridia bacterium | reverse complement strand
ATATTAAAATAATAGATAGTAATATGAGTGAATGGAAGCATTGTCCCATTTGCGGTGGAGCAAATATGATTGAGCCATAGGAAAGGAGCGATGAGGAATGAGCTTAAGCCAAAATATAATAGAACATGCAAGAAGGATATATCCTAAAGCTGTTAGTTATAAAGGACAGCTTACTGATAATCAGTTTTGTGAAATCGAAAGAGAATGTGATATTGATTTTTACAAATTAGTAGGTCAGAACATAAGATATACAATTCGATACAAGGGAGAAAGGAGCGAATGAGGAATGACAATAACAGAATTGATTAAGGATTTAACTGAGTATGCGGAAGATAGAGAAAAGGGATTTGACACCGAAGTAAGGTCTTATGTCGTAATGTCAAGACAGGCGGCAGAGAAACGTCTGAAAGAATATGGGGATGACGAGTATGTAGTTGATGATTTCTTACCAATCAGCTATATCCACGAAACGAACGGATTTGTTTATATCAGAGCAACGGATATTCCCGAAGTTTAGCCACAGAAAGGAGCGAGGAATAATGAACAAACAATATGAATTTGAAGTTGAAGATGATATTGTGATTAAATACACACCTATGCCAGAAATAGGAGTAAACATTTATAAAACCGAAGTTGTAATGACTAAAGAGATTTTTCAAGAGTGTTATAAAAAGTGGGTTGAGCCACAGGAAGGGAATGATAAGGAATGACCAAATATGAAGCCTTACTAACAGGCTAGACTGAATGCAGATACCATCAATGGAGAAACACTTGTAGTGAGTACAAGATATACCACTTTCGATACCGAGGAAATGGACGTATTTGAGGAAACCTTACGAAGGACTATCGGTTATGGGGTTACGACAGAGATTAAGGCAGAAAGCGACTGACAGAGAGGGGGAGATAAATGGTTTTATCAATCATAATTCCGTACTATAATGGCGGGAAATACACGGAAGAGCTTCTTGACTGCCTAGATCCGCAGGTTACGGATGATGTCGAAGTTATCCTTGTAGATGATGGATCCCCGGAGCCGTTCAAGACAGGTTATAAATGGTGCAAGGTTATACGCAAGAAAAACGGGGGATGCGCTTCAGCCCGGAACAGGGGTTTAGAAGAAGCAAAAGGCAATTATATTGCATTCATTGATGCTGATGATATGGTTCCCTCATATTTCGTTGAAAAGCTCTTTGAAAAAATGTTAGGCAATTATGATATCATCGATTTTTCATGGAAATCGCTTGATAATCAAGGGAACCAGCATAACTACGTTCTCTATTTTGACAGCGACCGGCTCCCTAATCCTTCTGTATGCACAAGGGTTTTTAAGCGGTCTTTTATTGGAAATATCCGCTTTAACGAGAAAAAGGATTCTACCGAAGACGAGGATTTCTCCCGGAAAATTGGATATTTGTACAGAACGGACTATAAACACGGCTCAATAACGGAATATATGTATTTTTATCGGACATCCCTTGAAAATAGCAAGGTAAAGCGGTTCAAACTTGGGCTGATGAAGACTAAACGGATAGTCTATTATCACAGATATGTCACTTCAGACATGACGAAACTTCTTGAGGAGATAAAGCGCGAAGATGAGCAGAACGAAGTATGGCTCCTGACTGACAGGTGCGATATTCCTGAGATGAAAAGGTACTGTCAAATACACAAGCCTATAAGGATGTGGGCGCATTATCTCAGGGGCGAACATACCGACTTTGTGGCAATCATTCCACCGCCGATAAGGGCGCAAGTGATTTTATATGCCGAGTATTGCGGGGTTGTGGGCGGTATAACCACGTTTATATACAATTTCTGTTATTTTATGCGGAAATACTATGATATCATGGTGGTTTTTGAAAAAATGGATCCCGTACACATCAGAAGGTTGTCAGAGCTTGTTAAAATCGAGCAATATGACAAAAATCAATCCTTTGCTTGTGAAACCCTTATACTTAACCGCCTGACAGACAAGATTTATCAAAATATACTCCATAGACAGAGTATCCAGATATGCCACGCTTGCAGACAGATAAATTATCGGATTCCGAAAGACAGGGATATTCTTATTAACGTGAGTCAGGCGGCGAAAAACTCATGGGGGGAAGAATCAGCGGATGGGTTAATTGTCCATAACTTCGCTTATGTCAAAAAAGAGAAATGCCTCTTTCTGGTATCAGCAACACGGACAAAGACCATAGACAAGGGAGAAAATGACAATAGGATGAAACAGCTCGCGGAAAAGCTGACCGCTGAAGGCATAAAGTTTTTTTGGCTGAATTTCGCTGACAAAGCGCTTGATAATATGCCGAAAGGGTTCGTGGATATGCCTTCCATGCCGGATATTCATGCTTTTATCGCAAAAGCTGATTATTTAGTTCAGCTTTCAGACAAAGAGGCTTACTCTATGAGCATCCTAGAAGCGCTTTGCTTGAATACGGCAGTAATCTGTACACCTTTTCCTTCAGCGGTGGAAGAGGGTGTTAAAGACGGCGAAAACGGCTATATTGTGCCGTATAATATGGATTTTGATGTGAAAAAGCTCTTAAAAGTGCCGAAATTCCGATATAAATACAACAATGACGAAATAATTGAGCAATGGCGGGGGCTTATCGGTGAAAAGACTATGCCGATACAAAAGCCAAAGAATACGGGGAATATAATCTGTCAAAAGAAATACTATGACACGGTTCTGAAAAAGACCATCTATCCGGGGGACAGGATAACGGTTTCAGAGGACAGGGCTGAACTTATTTGTAATATGGGGTACGCGAGGAGGGGTTGAATGGGAAAGTATAGGGCTTTACGTGAAAACAATAAATATTATCTACCAAAACAAACATATCTAATGTGTATACATTATGCGCTCCAATATAGGGATTGGAAAGCAAGCCTTGACGCTGAGAGGGATATGAGGGGCGCTATCAGGTACGATAAAGACAAAGTGCAGACCACGAATGACTATGACTCCACTTCGGAAACCGCCATGCGTATGATCGAGTACGATGACAAATGCAAGATGATTGACAAAGTGATTGATGTGGCCTGTGACTACTCAACTTTGAATTCATGGATAAGGCTTGGGGTATGCTACGGGTTCACCTTCAGCCAATTAAAGGCCGAGGGTATGCCATGCGAGAGGGATTTGTATTATAAAATTCGGAGAAGGTTTTACTATGAATTGTCAAAAAAAATATAAGTACCGCACTCAGGGGACATTTTTTTTGATAAAATAATAGCGTAAGATTTTCCGAGTTCATTCATCGGCACCTCCTTTTGGTTGAAGAGCCTCTCGTGTGGGGGGCTCTTTTGCGTATGAAATATATAATAATGTGCGGCGGCCCCAGAAGCGAGAGGCCATTGATTAAAGTGAATAATGAGCCGATTGTGGCGCGGACAATCCGATTACTGAAAGAAAACGGCATAAAAGATATAGCAATCAGCACGAATGATGACCGTTATGATTTCGGTGTGCCAATTCTCCACCATGACAACAGCCTTACATGGGATGATTTCTATTGGCTTAAAACCTACTACCCCATGAAAAAGCCTGTCTGTTATATGCACGGAGATGTCTTTTTTTCGCCGGAGGCTATAAAGACCATAGTCGAGACAGAAACTGACAGCATTGAGTTTTTCGCGTCAGCACCGCCATTCAGCAAACAATACAAAAAGAATTGGGCTGAACCCTTCGCATTCAAGGTGAAGGACACGAAAAGATTCTTTGAAGCCATAGACCTATGCAAAGAGTTGGATTCTAAGGGGTTTTTTAAAAGAAAACCGCCTATAACATGGGAGTTATGGCAAGTGATAAAAGGAACCCCGTTAAATATCATCGATTATACGAATTATACCGCCATAAATGATTATACCGTGGATGTTGACGATGAGGGGGATGCAAAGTGCCTAGGGGGGTATGTATGAGTAATCCGAGATACCATAACGGGAACCTTAGAAGAAAATACCGTGCCCGGTTCAAGGCCATGAACGCTCCTTGCGGTATATGCAAGGGAAGGCTTGGGGAAATACATTACAACGAGCCAAGTGACAGCGATCATCCTTTGAGCTTTGTGATTGATGAGATCAAGCCCGTGTCTAAATATAAGCTATTCGGTTATAACTCAAAAGTTGAATGCGCTCAAGATTGGAATAATTTGCAAGCAGCGCATTGGTGCTGTAACGCCTCTAAGGGCGCAAAGACTCAGACAGCAACGCTTGTTAGGATAAAAAACGATGTGACTCCTAGTAAGGCGTGGTAAGGGGTGGGGAGGGAACCCCGCCCAAGCCAAAGGCGCA
>JAUNRD010000204.1 GCA_030535815.1 Clostridia bacterium | reverse complement strand
CGTTTTTGTCATTCTTTACGATTTCCCATCGCTTTATGATTTCCTCTGAAAGCATAACCTCTCTTATGACAATACACTTATCACCGAAGGCTTCCTTATATGCTTCTTCGTAAGGAAGAAGCTCTTCCTTTGTGCCCTCAACGGGCGTTATTACAATGTAGCTGTCCTTACAGCCGGAGGATGCTATCATATCCTTCAATATGGCAACAAGCTCCTCGGGGCTTTCTCTGTGAAGTGCTGTGTTTCCGAGAGTGAATATTCCGATATTTGCAGAAGTTCCCGCCGCTGCAGTTTCTATTTTAGTACCCTTTTTGACAGTTACCTCACTACCCGAGCTTCTTATAAATCTTACTCCGCGAAGCTTTCTGGGAGATACCGTATAGTCAACATCAAAGGCGAGAATTCCGGAAATTCCGTCAATAGTGCACTTATTCCATCCGCCAAGACCGCTTCTCGGAACGATTTCCCGTCCGTCTGAAAGAGCAATTTTGATGGGAGTTCCGCCGCTTGCGGAAAGCTTTACATCCTCGGTAAGAACAATATCATATGCCCCCTGACGTGCCGCAACAGTTAATGCATTTTCATTTTCACCGCCGAACGCGTTAACCTTGATACCGCCGGTTAACTGATAAAGCCTCTTGTCAAGAGTCTGGGTTACAGCGCCAGCAGATGCGGCAACACCGTCACCCCAGATACCTATGCTCTTTTTATACTTTATCCTTACCTGTCTTTTATCTCCGTCCCACTCTACCTCAGAGCCCATAGCTTCGGAAATAAAGCGGATCGGCACCATTGTGGAATTGTTGATGATTCTCGGAGGTGAGTCAAGAATATTTATTCTTCCGTTTACCGTTGCACGGTTGGAATCGATTTTAAGCTTGATATCCATTTCATTGCCGGAAATGCCGACCATACGTTCTTCAGCATTCCAGGAAACCCTTGCACCCAGTGCCTCCGATACAAATCTCACAGGCACAAGCGTTCTTCCGTCAAGAATTGTGGCAGGGCTTATTAACTTAACTTCGTTTCCGTCATTGTCCGCAACCTCGGAATCAATCGTAAGAGTAATTATTCCGCCCGTCTTTTCGTTGAACTTAAGGTATTCTTCAACATTTATTGCGAAAGCTTCTTCACCCTTTATGATTTCAAGCTCGGCTCCTGTTCCGTGGTTGTTTCCAAGAGCTTTTGTCATTCTGTAGCATATCGACTTAACCTTTACATCATCAAAGGAAATAGTCTGCTTACTTCTGTCTGAATAATGATTTCCGTAATTGTATTTACCTTCTCCAAGGAGCACATATCTGAATCCGTCGGCAGAACCGTAAACCTCTGCCGCGTCAACGATACCCGTTGTTCCCGCAGGACGGGGTGTATAACGAACCCCCGAGATTGTAACCTCCTCCGGGAAGGTGATAAATACATCGTAGGGCGCATCGGACTGCTCGACAACTGTTGACCCCTCCGCTCTGTACCAGGAGTGCCATCTTGTGTCTGGGTTTCTGTCAAAAAAGCTTGCCAGATTTCCCGCTCCCGTTGCGGAGTTTGATTCTATTACCCAGTTGTTGTTATAGGGAATTGTATCCGGCTCCGGCGTTCCCTTCGGGTTTGCAGGAGTCGCTTTTACATTGGGCACAGAAAGAGTCACAGGCTCTTTCGTTTCGACATTGACGGGTGTAAGCTCTCCCGATGATTTACCCTTTAATATTTCAAGCTCGGCACCGGTTGCATAACCGCCGGCACCTCCTGTAACTCTTACAAGAAGAACCTTTATTTCAGCTTCATCAAAGGCTGTTTTTTTAACGCTTCTGTCTGTTCCGCTTGCATAAGTATATACATCCGAGGCAAGCTTTTTAAAGTTTTCTCCGTCCTTACTTCCGAAAACTTCGATATGGGATATACGGCCCGAGCTGCTGTCCTGTCTCGGAGTATAACGTATACCGGATACCCATTTTGCATAGGGAAATTCCACGGTAATTTCAAGGGGCATTTCATCCCTTTTTGTTATTTCCTTTTTTTCTCCGTCATAATAGTACCAGCTATGCCAGTAGGTGGATTTATCACGGTCAAATAGGTTGTTTATTCCTAAATTTCCAAAGGAAGAGCTTGCCGTAATTTTCCAGTTTGTGCTGTATTCATAAGCATCTCTTGCCACCTCGCCCTTTGGCTTCATACCGTCAACGGAGGAGGCATGCTCCTTTGAGACAAAGGTATTTTTTGTTTCGTCGTCATCCTTGTCCTCAGGACTGCTTTTTATAAACTTAAGTTCCGCACCGGTGCCGTAACCTGCGTGACCGTCGGTTATCACAAACTTAAAAGCTTTTGCCGTTACCTTGTCAAACAAGGTGGTTTTTTCTTTTCTGTCATTCACATCTTCGCCGTAAAAATCATCTTTGATATGAATGAAATTAACGCCGTCGGCAGAATAGTAAAGTGAAACTTTTTTCGCAACTCCGGCACCGCTGTTGTCGTTATTTATCACCTGTCTGGGAAGATAGCGGATTCCCGCAATATTTTTAGGTTCAGGGAATGTAACGACAATTTCAAAGGGCGGTTTATCCTGGCTTGTAATCTGACCGTCTTTCACCACATAAGCAGAATGCCAGTAGCTTGCTACGTTTCCGTCAATTAAATTTTTAATTGTATTTCCCCTGTCGGAGTTTACCGATATTTTCCAGGTTGATGACGGCAGATACTCATCGGTTGCCGCCGTAACCGCACTCACCAAAGATAAGGAGAGAAGCGCTATTAACATTAATGATATTATTTTTTTCATAAAACCTCTCCTTTCTTATTTTTTAACCGTTACGGGATTTGTGGTAAGTGTTCCTTTTTTCACACCCGGATTTTCGCTTGTCTTCATTCCCGAAACAACAGCATAGTATGTTCCGCTTTCCGCGGGAGTAAAGCTCATTCCGTAAGCACCTATAACTTCCGATGACGTCTTTTTATCCTCGCTCATCTTGTACCACTTGAAGCCGGAGGCAACACCGCGAAGCTCAACCACCAGTGTGCCGTTTTCTTCTTTTAACGTAGCACCCATTAAATTGCTTTCGTCAAAAAGGCTCTTTACATTATTGCTTCCTGTCCAATAGTTTATTCTGTTTTGCATCCATTCCCTGTACTTATTAAGCTCTGCTTCCCATATATCCTGCTTTTTCCAGCGCTCAATATCCATGGCAACGGAAATTTTATAATCTTCTGCCATTTTATTAATCGAAATTCCGTTATTGGGGAATGCAGGCTCCCCTAAAAATGAATCTATCAGCGGAAGAAAATCCTTTTCGTTTATGTCATAAAGCCTTTCCATAAAGTCGCCTTTGGTTATAAGTGTTTTACCCAGACCTGTGCCGACAATAAGCGTGTTATAGGGATTATATTCCGTTGTACCTCCGTTTCTTATCCACGCATAGCTTGCCATTACGTTTTCATAGTCCCACATAGGCCCGAAATAAAGCTTGGTGTCGTTTCCTGCGGGCTTCGATATATATGTGGAGTTACCAAGCTGTTCACGGCAGTAGAAGAAGTTTTCCAAAATGAAACGGGATGCCATGGAATCCATATCGATATATTCGGAATAGTGCTTGCCTTTATCGTTGTAGCCTGTCGCCGAATAAACCGCACTTTCATAGTCCTGAACATATTCCGCAATGTATGCAACCTGCTCTCTTGTGGCAAATTCAGGACGCTTTACGGTATAGCCTCTGCCATTCTTTGTTACAAACCAGCAGTTTTCCTTTTGATAATATCCGTCACCCTCAACGATATATCCTCCGGTTATATCAGGCTCATCCACCTGATATGCGGCAGAAGACCAGTAAGCATACACCTTGACACCCGCCGCGATGGCACTGTCGTTTTTATCTGTTACCTGAACCTGTGCACCATCTGGACCGTCGGCGGTAAAATCCTCCTGGTCGGGAATATCAACAAGAGAGGACCCCGTATCAATCTTTTCTGTTATTTCATAAAGTCCCCTATAGTCACCGTTGCAGTAGAATTCTATCATTCTTGTATGTACGGGATAGTAGTTTCCGGGCATTTTTGTTGCCGCCTCCAAAACCACCTGATTAATTATGTAAGTTTCATCCTGCTTGGATGCAGAGCTGTTTAACAGGCAATATTTCTTTCCCGCTCCCGCACCGGGGATTATGTCGGCTTTATCCTCCAAAGTGATATTATAAGGCTTTTTACCCGTACCTCCGCCGCCCCAGGTTGCATTGCCTCTGCCCTTTATCTTTTTAAGACCTGAGTTGTATAAAACCTTTCCGTCCACATCAATGATAAATGCCGTTCCCGCTTCC
>JAUNRD010000203.1 GCA_030535815.1 Clostridia bacterium | reverse complement strand
ATCATTTTGGAATGTTTTTATGACGAAAACGTGGCTTCCTATATCATAGAATTTAAAACATTTTACGGATTGTATGAAGGTGTTGTAAATGCCCATACCGGAAATATAACCTCTATTGCCATAAAGCCGGAAGAAGATTCCGCTCCGATGTTTGAGCCTCCGTCAGAAGATGAAGAAGAGGTATCTTTTATCCCTCACGAAACAGCTCTTGCCATCGCCATTTCCGACTCTGAAATCGGCGGCACAGCAGCAGTAGTGAAAAATGATCTCGACAGAGAGAGAAAAACATATAATATAATTTTCAGATCCGGCACTACGGAGTACAGTTATATTATAGATGCCGTAACAGGCGACATTTTAAGCTTCGATGTTGTAATGGATTCTTAAAAAGAGTGCATAAGCACTCTTTTTATTTTTTGCCGTATACTTCTCTTGCCGTATCAATAAAGGCTCTTACCGCCTTTGACTGATAGCGGTTTTTCTTATACCCTATGCAAAGGGTACGCCTTGCACTTTCGCCGGCAATTTTATAAAACACACACTTAGAAGGCTCAATTACCGAACGAACCAGGGTGTCTGTTATAAAGGCTGCACCCATTCCGCTTCGCGCCATATTATAGGCAGTTATGAGCTGGTCTGTATAAAGCACTGTACGGGGCGAAATCCCCGCCTCGTCACAGAGGGTTGACACTCTGTGATTCATATCGTTCCCCTTTTTGAGCATTACAAAATCAAGGGATGAAAACTCACTTATGTCAACATCAGGAACATCCTTATCAAGGTTTCTTCTGTCAGCGATATCCTTATCAGTAAGCCTGAACTCCTTAAGACGCTTATTAATTTCAAGGCTGCTTGGCACAGCCAAAAGAAGCTTGTCATCAAGAAGAGGAAAGGATGTATAAAGCTCCGGATCAAACGCATAGTCTATAAGAAGGTCGATTTTCGATTCAAGCAGCTGTGCCTGCAAATCGTGCATATTAGACTCAATAAGTTCAACGGAAATGCCGGGGTACTTTTTATTGTACTCCTTCAAAATTTCAGGCATAATAAATGCTGACACAAAGTTTTCACCGCTTACCTTTATGTGTCCTGTTTTGATTTCAGACACATCTTTAATGGTTTCCATCATATCTTCCTTGATGGTTTTTATCTGCTCTATCGCCTGAATATAAACCTTTCCCGCATCTGTAAGCTGAACCGGAACGGTGCTTCTGTCAAATAAAACGGCGCCTATCCTCTCCTCCGCCTTTTTCACGGCTGAGGAAAGCGCAGGCTGAGTCACAAAAAGTTTTTTAGCCGCAGTTGAAAAGCTTTTTTCCTTGTACACCTCATAGACATAGTCCATTTCTTCCGGCATAATATCACCCCTATAAAATTCTTTTATACCTTATAGAAATATTATACACCTTTTTTATAAGAAGTGCAAGTTAAAGTTTTTTCTGCGGCTAAAACTCACAGAATTTTTTCAGTTTCTTCTATTGCCTTTGCTGCTTTTATGATAACCTCGCTTAAAGGATTAAGCTTTACGGGCTGCATTTTTGATAAAGGAGTATTAAAGAAATTCTCCTTAAGTGCTTTCATCGGCTCATTAAATTCACTCTCTGTTCCCAGGGGCTTTGCAAGATGGGAAAATCCGATTTTCCCCTCCTCAATAAATATGTATTTCACAAGCTCATACGCCGCCTGTGAACAATATGTATTCCATATATTGCGCTTTAACGTGGTTTCAAAATCCGGATTAACGGGAGCTTCTTTGTTTAAGCCTTCAAGAGTTTCATAAACAGAAAAATCCTTATTGTGAGCGAGTAGCTCTCCGAGAATTTCCATAAGCTTAAGATAGTGAGCCTTAAGCTTATCTACCCTTTTTTTGTTTCCTGTCGCCTCAACAGCTTTAATGATTATATAGTTTAAAAATCTTGATATAACCGTTCTCGTAAGGTCTATCGTATCCCTTAATATAAACTCATTTGAAAAAACATCTTCATTTTCTGATAAATTTATAAGTGCTTCTTTAATATCCTTCATCATCGGACGGGTTTCTTCAATTTTTCCGTTCCAGTATTTAACCAGTGCGCTGTCAGGCTGTGGCTTTTGTCTTAAGAAAATCGTAAGCTTAACCCACATACTCTGGTGCACAAACCAGGAAGGACAGTATTTAACGTAATTTTCATCGTCCTTGCTCCTTTTTGTATATCCGCCCCAGTCAGAAAGCTTTATAAAGGGGAAAAGCTTTTGCCAGGAAAAGTTCATTCTGCCGGATAACTCTCCATATCTTTTTTCGCAATAATTCTCGGCAAGAGCCTCTGCCTTAAGCTTAAGCGGTGCCCACGAATTTGCCGAAAGATATTCAAGAACGATCGGGTCGCTGTGCGAAAGCTCCGGCCAGAGTATCATCCCTTTGCAGAAGCTGTCATCTGATGCCACCTTAAGCCTCTCGTCACTTCTGTCATACGGTCCTCTTATTTCACTTTCCGATTCATAGGCGTGAAAAAGACCGAAGATCCAGGGGAATTTGCCCACCACTCCCCAATTTAAAAATCCCGTCTCGGGATCGTCAACTTCCGAGGTGTAATCGAGAATTATCGTATTTTCAGGGTCCAGCTCGGAAACAAGATTTTTGACCTCCTCGTGTTCCCACCAGCCTATAAAGTCCCAGCTTGCAAGCATAAGCTTACTTTCGGGCCAGCGCCTTTTTATGTTTTCCGCAATTCTTCTGTACGCAATCATCTTAAGTGCAAAGTTTTTCTCTTTTTCCTTGAACATCTGTCTTTCGCCAAGCCCTATCGTATGAAAAAGTGCCGATGATTTTTCGTGCTCCGCCACCATTGTTTCCGTCAGATGCATATAGTAGTCCATATTTTCCTTTTTCATAAAATCAAATACTTTTCCCGTGTCGGATTCCGTATAGTGTGCGACTTCTTGCATAACGAATGACGGCTTTTTCGACTCTAAAAACTCTATCGGAGTTCGTGAATACCAATGTGTCATTGTTCCGCAGTCTGCAGGATACATAATGTCAAGACTTCTTGCATATTCAAGTACCTTTTCGCGAAGCTCTCCCCTGTATTTAAGAGTCCAGAAATCTGTTCTGTCATCGTAGTCTTTCGCATCGATCCCCGTAATCTTTCTGTATCCGTCGGGATATGGAACATCATCGGGAAAGGCTCTTTGCCACACATCATCCATACCGATTCTCATCATAAAGAAATTAAGTCTCTTTTTAGTCATCCAGAGAAGCTCTTTTTTCCAGTCGGAATATCCCCAGTGCTCCGCCTGAAACCGTTTGAGTCCGCGGTGGGCAAAATATCTTAATCCACGGTAAAAAAAGTGTGGCTCCTCGTTTATGCAGATTCCCGTAAGCGGTATTTCCTCCGAATGAGGAATAACGTCTCCGTCCCAGAAATATCCGCAGCCCAAAAACTTTTCAAAATATCCGTAAATCGCATAAAGAGTGCTTCTTAATCTTCCCCCCGCTAAAATAAGAACCCTTCGCCCGTCTTTTTCATAGCTTTTTATGGCATAGGAATCAGTGCCGTAGCGTATACCGAGGGACTTTAATCTGCCTTCCAAAACCTCTGTCATAAGAAAGTCGTTTACCGAATCAGAGCCCAATACGATAAGGTCGCTTACACCGTCATCTTCGCTCTTTACGGAAAGGGACTTGCCTGTTACTTTTTCATACATTCCGTTAAATATTTCCGTTGCAATTTTATACGACGGATCAATATTTGCTTCTAATATAACCAAAGACATAAAATCACTCCTTTATTTTCATTCTACAGTTTTGAAGTCAAAATATCAATATATTTTCCAAAACACAAAATACGTTTTTCAAAACACTATTGACAAAAAATCCGTTAAACCTTATACTTTTATCAGAGGTGTTTTTATGTTTTTCAAAACCAAAACAGTAAACGCAGATCTGCTTTCCGTTTTTCTTATCGAAAGACCGAAATGTGTTTCTTCCGGTGAAACAAGACCATATCACGCTCTTTCCTTCAGATTGAAAGGAGATTCTGTTTTCCACTATAACGGCAAAGAACTTATTGCAAAGAGCAAAGATATTGTCTTTGCTCCCTCATATCTTCAGTATGAGCTTTTATGCGATGATGAAATTTTATATATAATTCATTTCAATTCGGATGTTCCCCTTTCTGATGACGTTCTTGTTTTCACTCCTGCTTTTCCCCATCAATACGAAAAGCTTTTTTCTGAAATGTATTATGCTAACCTTAAAAAGCACCCCGGTTATGAAAACGAGGTAAAAAGCCTGTTTTACAAAATTCTTTCGCTTATCGAGAAGGATTCCGCCGCAAAAAGCGG
>JAUNRD010000202.1 GCA_030535815.1 Clostridia bacterium | reverse complement strand
GAACCGTGCCTTATCCTTCCTTTGAAATGATTGAATATATAAAGGAAAAGGGCGGAAGCGTCATATTTTCAAGCGATTCCCACGCAAAAGATACAATTATGTATGAATTTTCAAAGTGGGAAGATAAGGTCAGGGCAACAGGCGTAAAGATAAAAGAAAAATTAAGGTAAACAAAAAGCACCCGCCGGGTGCTTTTTGTTTGACATAAATCCTTATAAGTGCTATAATATATAACCGACAATACAGGAAACAGAGGTAAAGAAAATGAAAAAAGTTTTATTGATAACAGTGCTTTTGTTAAGCCTTGCTCTTGGGGCGGTTCCTTCTGTGGCAACAGATGTTGTTATTGACAATGTAAAGGTTCCCTTCAACGATTCTACAGGCTATCCTTTCATAAGTGCGGAGGGAAGAACAATGGTTCCTCTTCGCGTGACAATGGAAGCGTTCGGAGCTACAGTAAGGTGGGATGCGGAGCAGAGTACAGCGCTTGTCACAAAGGGGGTAACCACAGTTGCCTGCAAAATCGGTGATAATTCAATCTACAGAAACGGAACAAAAATTCCCAACGATGCTCCTGCAACTGTAGTTAACGGCAAAACCTATCTTCCTATACGCGCGGTTTTTGAGGCACTTGATGCAACTGTTTCCTGGGATGGTGCTGTTCAGGTTAAGAGCCCCGGCGCAGGAAATTTAGTATATGAAATTGAAAACAGCGGAATAAAAGTGTCAAACTACTGGAATGTATGGACGGGTGCTCTTAATCTTGAAAAAGGTGGAAACTATGCTGCTGCAATTGCAAAATTCAGAGAGGTTGCCCCTGTGTTTTTACAGAAGAGCGATGCCCACAGCGATGCAATGCTTTATAACCATCTCGGAAACTGCTATAACGCTTTGGGTATGATAGACGAAGCTGTTGCCTGCTATAAGAGAGAATCTCACTACTGGGAGATTGCAGGTCTTCCTCAGGCGGCAATTGATGCATCAAGAAGAGGAGACCTCAGCGGAAGTACGGTACAGGTATTTGTTACCACAAATAACGAAAACTATTGCGGAAGGAGAAGTATGGGGCCTCTTTATGAGCCGGAGTCGGGAGTGCTTCTGGGAGTTACCTTAAAGGGAAGAGACCCTTATTATATGGATGTTTTTAATGAAATTGCAGAAAAGGAAATGGGCGGATACTTATTATACGGTGACTGCAATGTTTCGCCCTATCTTCACGCTTTCCGTGCGGCTGCAGAGAGGGGGAAGGTAATTCAGTATGCTCTTCAGGTCAAGGATTTGGCAGACCTTTTGAGTATAACGGCAGAAGATCCGCGATATATCAAGCTTGCCGAAGATATACGGGCAACCGGTGCGAAAACCTTAATCCGATTTGCCTGCGAGATGAACGACGATACAAGCAAGTGGTATACAAAGGACTATGCGGCATATATAGAAAGATTCCGCTATGTGGCTGACATTTTCCATAAATATGCGCCCAATTGTGCAGTGGTATGGTCTCCCAATTTTTATCCTGCCGATACCATGGAACTTTACTATCCCGGAGATAAATATGTTGACTATGTGGGAATTTCACTTTATGCGGAATTTCAGCCTGAGACAGACCCGCTGGGAAAGGGTGTTGACAGAAGCCGATTTTCCGCCATTCTTGACACAATAGTTTCTCTTTACGGACATAAGAAGCCGATTATCATATCGGAATGCGGTGCTTCCTATATAAATCACAGAACAGGGGAAGACATTACGGAATTTGCATCAAGACAGCTTAACGACCTCTTTACCTATATTCCGGTAAAATACCCTGATGTGGTTGCGGTGTATCTTTTTGAAACCCAGGATAGAGGCGGACGCAGGTTTGAACTTAGCGGAAATGAAAAATACCGCGAAGCCTACGTAAACGGAATTAAGAGTGAAAGCTATGTTTCATCTGACGAAGAGGCAAGCGGAATATATTGCTTTGAGGTGGGAAACAATGTGTCCGTGCCAGGAGAAATGATTTCTCTTCATTCCTTTGTTAAAACATTGGAAAATGACTTTGCTTATGTTGTTTACTCCTTAAACGGAGTGGATATCGGAACGGGATACGGCATCCCCTATACACTTAATATAGACTTTTCACCGTATAAGGGCAAAACACTGGATTTAACCTGCCGCGCCTTTGACTCAAAAGGTGCGCTTTGCGCGTCGAAGAGCTACAAAATAAATGTTCAGTAAAGGAGAAAAATATGCTCGCCATAAGACACGATTTTCATATTCATACGGAGCGCTCGCTCTGCGCCTACCGTGATGCCTTTGCAAAGGACTATATAGAAAAAGCGAAAAAGATGGGACTTAAGAAAATAGGCTTTGCAGACCATTTCTGGGACAGCGCTTATAAGCCCCTTGACTTCCTTTTTTACGAAATTCAGAACTATGACCATCTTGCAACAATAAAGGAAGAAATAAAAAATGCCGACAAAGAGGGAATAGAGGTTTATTTCGGATGCGAGGCGGAATACAGCCCCGAGCACGGCGTTGCAATAACAGAAGAGTGTGCCGAAAAGTTTGATTTTATAATAGTTCCAAATTCCCACACCCATAAGACAATGCCGGCAGAGTATGCAAAGCCTGACTACAAGGCGGCGCACCTTGAATTTATGGAAAGGGCATATATGAATATCATAAACAGCCCCGTAAGCGGAAAAATTCTATCTATGGCACATCCCTTTGATGCGGTTTGCTGCCCCTATGACAATAACGAGCTTAAAAGGATGCTTACCGATGATAAAATGAAGCATCTTTTCACTGCCACGGCAGAAAAGGGGATTGCCGTGGAAATAAACATCGGCTCAATGAAGGTTTTTGATGAGACAACAATAGAAAAAGCAGAAGAAATAAGAATGTTTAATATCGCAAAGGAAATGGGGTGCAAATTCGTTTTCGGAAGCGATGCCCACAATGTTCATAATTATGATGAATATTATATTCCAAAGTGCGAAATGATGGTAAAGGCTCTTTCACTTAAGGAAGAAGATATTTTAGATTTTGCACGATAAACAAAAATTGACAGAATGAGACTTTTGTGCTATACTAAGTCGATAACAACTTTTGGAGGAGATTAAATGGAAACTAAAAGAAGCAGCTTTTCCGGTAAAATCGGATTTGTGCTGGCTGCGGCAGGCTCTGCGGTAGGTCTCGGAAACCTTTGGAGATTCCCGTATCTTGCGGCAGGCTACGGAGGAGGAATTTTTCTTCTTACATATATAATTCTGGCACTTACCTTTGGCTTTGCTTTGATGACAGCTGAAATTGCCATAGGAAGAAAAACAGGCTTGAGTGCAGTTGGTGCATTCCGTGCTCTTGATAAGCGCTTTTCCTTTATAGGATATTTAGGGGCAATTGTGCCAATAATCATCCTTCCTTATTATTCTGTAATAGGCGGTTGGGTTACAAAGTATCTTGCCGTTTATGCAACAGGAAGCGGAAGCTCGGCGGCTGAAGTAACCAAAGAAGTTGTCGACGGAGAAGAAAAACTTATAACTTTCTTCGACATATTCATAGCAAAATTTGAAGAGCCTCTTGCATGGTTCTTTGTATTCATGGCAATAACTGTTGTTGTTGTATTTTTCGGTGTTGAAAAGGGCATTGAAAAGGTAAGCAAGATAATGATGCCCGTGCTTGTTGTACTCTCTATGATAATAGCAGTATATTCCTGCTGTATGCCGGGGGCGTGGGAAGGCGTTCTTTACTATATAACGCCTGACTTTACAAAGTTTTCGTTTACCACGGTGCTTGCAGCTATGGGACAGCTCTTTTACTCTATGAGCCTTGCAATGGGAATTATGATAACCTACGGTTCGTATATGAAAAAGGATGTCAGCCTTGAAAGCTCTGTTAAGCAGATTGAACTTTTTGATACGGGAATAGCGTTTGTTGCAGGATTGATGATAGTTCCTGCGGTAATCACAACATTAGGACCTGATCAGCTCGGAAAGGGTCCCGGTCTTATGTTCGCAACGCTTCCTCAGGTATTTGAAAAAATGCCGGGAGGACACTTAATCGGTGCGGCGTTCTTCCTTCTGGTGCTTTTTGCGGCGCTTACATCATCCATAAGCCTTATGGAAACTATAGTATCTATTTTCTGCGATAAATTTAAGTGGAACAGGAATTTTTCTTGCATTTTCGTATTTATACTTTGCCTTCTTATGGGTGTTCCCTCATCTCTTGGATTCGGATTATGGGGCAATGTAAAGCCTATCGGAATGGACTTTTTATCATTCTTTGACTTTTTGAGCAACAGCGTGCTTATGCCCATTGTTGCACTGTGCACCTGCATTTTTGTAGGCTACGTCTTAAAGCCTTCAGCTTTGATTGAAG
>JAUNRD010000201.1:2984-4360 GCA_030535815.1 Clostridia bacterium | reverse complement strand
CGTGAACCTCGAAATAGCTCTGCGGATGAGCGCAGGTGGGGCAAATTTCCGGAGCATCAGTTCCAACCACAATGTGGCCACAGTTTCTGCATTCCCAAACCTTAACTTCGCTCTTTTTGAAAACTTCGGCAGTTTCAACATTCTTAAGAAGCGCTCTGTATCTTTCCTCGTGATGCTTTTCAATTGCCGCAACAAGACGGAACTTTGCCGCAAGCTCGTGGAAGCCTTCTTCCTCTGCAGTTTTTGCAAAACCGTCATACATATCTGTCCATTCATAGTTTTCGCCTTCTACAGCATGGAGCAGGTTTTCAGCGGTATCGCCGATGCCGTTAAGCTCCTTAAACCACATTTTAGCGTGTTCCTTTTCGTTGTCTGCTGTCTTTAAGAAAAGAGCCGCTATCTGCTCAAAGCCCTCTTTCTTAGCCTTGGAAGCGAAATATGTATACTTATTTCTTGCCTGGGATTCCCCTGCAAAAGCTGCCTCCAGATTCTTTTCTGTCTTTGTACCTGCATACTTGTTTGCCATAATAATACCTCCTTAAAAATTTATTAATTTTCAACTTCTTCAAAGCTTTTTACAATAGATTTAAGATACCTTGTTATGGGAAGGTTTTGCGGGCAGACATCCTCACAGGCACCGCAACCTATGCAATCGCTTGCTTTTCCGAAAGTTTTTATCATATTTTCATAATATGCAATCTGCGGACTCCAGCCTTTGCCCTCCGCCTCCTGCATTTCCGCGTTGTAAAGCTCGAAATACTTGGGGATTGCAATTTTTTGCGGGCACCCGTCAGTACAGTATGAGCATCCGGTGCAGGGAATTGCCGCACCTTTATTTATGATTGCCACAACCTCTTTAATAAGCCTGTTTTCTTCTTTTGTTAAAGGAGTAAGATTATCCATTGTTTTTATATTGTCACGAAGCTGATCTAAATTGCTCATTCCCGAAAGCACCATAAACACATTGGGAAGCGATGCTACAAAGCGTATTGCCCAGGACGGCACCGAAACATCGCTGTTATGGCTTTTCAGAACCGCCTCTGCCTCCTCGGGAAGCTTTGCCAGTGTTCCTCCCTTTACAGGCTCCATAACAATTACTTTTTTGCCGTGCTTTTCTGCCACCTCGTAGCACTTTCGTGACTGAATAGACTCATTATCCCAGTCAAGATAGTTAAGCTGAAGCTGAACAAAGTCCACAAAGGGGTATTTTGTTAAAACCTTGTCTAAAAACGCCGCATTGTCGTGGAAGGAAAAGCCGATATTTTTTACTTCGCCTGCCTTTTTCTTCTCGATAAGCCAGTTGAAACAGTCGTATTTTTCATAAATCGCAAGATGAGCCTCTCTCACATCGTGAAGAAGATAATAGTCAAAATAGG
>JAUNRD010000201.1:1597-2974 GCA_030535815.1 Clostridia bacterium | reverse complement strand
CCTGTTTTTTCCTTCTGCTCTGAAAATATCCTGTCTCTGTCATCCATTGATTTAACATAGTTTGCGTGAAGCTTCGTAGCAAGAAGAAATTCCTCTCTCCTATGTCGTTTTGTAAGCACTTCTTTTACGGCATTTTCGCTTTCATAGCCGTGATACATCCAGGCTGTATCAAAATAGTTAAATCCGTTATCCAGAAATTCATCTACCATCACTTTTGTGGCTTCCAAATCAATTTTCGAAGAGTTGTTTTCTTCAATAAGCGGAAGTCGCATAAGTCCAAATCCGAGTTTTTTCATAAAATCCCTCTTTATATTATGTTTACTTTTTCATTTTAGCACTTTTTTAATAATAAGTCAAAACATTTATTCTTTACGGGATTTTATTCTTTTTATCTCCTCTATAATCTGCCCTATATTTTTACCTATATCTTTTTTAGATTCCTTACTCAGCTTACTGAGAGCCATTAAAAACCCCAACTTGTCTTTTACAATATCCCCGAGATTTTTGGCATCTGTCACGGTAAAAAACTCAAAAACAGCTTCGACAAGGCTTTCCCTTTCCTCCTTATCAAGTTTAGACAACCATGATGTTATAACATCATCTATCATGATACTTTTTTCACTTAGCCCCTGAACTTTCACAAAGTCTTTTCCCATAACCTCCCATGTAAAAGGGTCATGCTGTCTCAGCATAGAGCTTTCGCTTTTGACATAAATATCATCTCTTCTTCCGTGGCTTAAAAGTTGACCGATTACAGAGCCTTCCGGAACTATACTTACTATTTTTTCGGAAGTTTCTTTATATTCCCTGCTTTGTATCACTTTCTCAAGAAACCCCGGACTATCGTTAGTAAAAATTTTCTTTATTCTTCTTTTATGAATTCTCTTGCATTTCATAGCCGCATACACAGAAAGATTTCCGCCTTTGGAATGTCCGCCTAAATAAACAGGCAAAAACATTATCTCCTTCATCACCTTATCCAGATATGACGCTGCATCGTGTTGAGCCGGTACAGACTCCATAAAAGCAAGATTGAAGTCCTCTTTCCATCCGATAAGACTGTCGTCAGTGCCGCGGAATGAAACATATATCTTCTTATCAAAGCTTATAGAGAGTGCCGCAAACTGCTTTTCCGCTTTCTCATCATGTTTCGAAATAAATCCCGAAAGCTTTATTCCGGAAAACCTTGTTGTATTCGCCATAGCTTTGAACATATCACCTGTGTTTTTGGGTGTGCAGGAGAGCATACCGTCAAGACAGTTGTCAATACCCCATTTATAAGCTACGTCAAATGTATCAAGTCCCGAATATACCATAATGAAATCCTTGGGAACGTCGGGATTTAATTTTAACTTTCTGAACATCTGGGTGTCTGCA
>JAUNRD010000201.1:0-1587 GCA_030535815.1 Clostridia bacterium | reverse complement strand
TGAACATATCATAAATTCCTTTAGGCAGAATAACACTCTCAGGTTTTCTTCCAATAGCACAATACCTATTCCAAGCTTCCTCAAGTGTTATAGATTCCGTTATCTTTTCAGACACTATTCCTGAAAAATCCAGATAAGAAAGCTGTGTAAAAATAAGATTATCCACTTCGTTAAAAGGCGTATCCGTAAAACTTAAATCTCCACGCCATCTGATGTAATCTATAATATTATGCATGAAAACACCCCCTAATATATTATACCTCTTCCAAAGCAAGTAAAACACAAAGAAAAAAGAACGCACTTTGTGCGTTCTTTTAATTCACTTACGCTTCCTTCTTTACGATTTCCTTGCCGTTGTAATAACCGCAGGCAGGACAAATTCTGTGAGGCATTTTGTATTCGCCGCACTGAGCGCACTTTATCATTCCGGGAATGTGAAGTCTCCAATTAGCTCTTCTGGAATGCTTTTTCGCTTTGGATATTTTACCCTTCGGTACTGCCATTTTCTACACCTCCATAAATTATAAGTCAGCTTTGAAATTTTTTAATATGTCGAATCTTGGGTCCCATTCGTCCTTAACGCATGAGCAGGAATCACTGTTAAGATTTTTCCCGCAATTCGGGCAAAACCCCTTACAGTCCTCAGAACACAGTGCTGTCATCGGTAATCCGATAAGAATATCGTTTAGTATAAGTTCACTCAAATCCCATTCATTACCGTTTTTAACTATAAGCTCTGCGTCAGCATCTTCTCCTGTAAGATCCTCATAAATATCTGCGTCAAAGCTGCTCATTACAGGCTTCAAGCACCTTGCACATGGAGTTTCATACTCTCCGGTTACCGTTGCTTTAAGCTCCAGACTTCCGCCGATATTTACTATTTCACCGATAATCGAAACCTTACTGAATTCATAAACCCCGCCACTGAACTCAGCAGCAGTAAATTCCAGCATCTCGTTTATCGTTATCTTACCTTCGGAATTTTTTATTGAAGAAACATCTACAATCATAACAATCCCTCTCTGCAAGCAAAGTATATTATACAATCTTTTTTGCTAATTGTCAATACTTTTTTTGTCTTTGTATACATTTTAATGGCCAAAAAGCTATTTTTCAGTTTTTATTCTTCTTCTGTCGGCTCTTCAGTTAAAGTTAACTTAAGTTTCACATTTATTTTTGTTGTTTCACATTCAATGTTTTCAGGGAAAACTATTTCCGTTCTGGAGTTTTCCGTTGCATTGTAAGCATCAATTGCTTCAACATCCACCGACTCTAAATCTCTCACCTCTTCAATAGGTCCTGTAACAACAACTGTTTCCGGCTCAATCTTCTCAACAGTTATATCATAACCTTCTCTGCTTCCGGTAATCTCCGGAGCGTTCACTTTAACTACTTTCTTTCCCATACACTTAAGTGTAACCGTTGCCGAGGTTTCAGAAAGTGTTATCATATCCGTATTTATCACTTCTCCGTCTATGTCTTTAAGCACAATTCCGGTAGTATATGCAGTAACACTCTGATTAATATTGCTTACATCAACAGAGGTTGTCCATGCGGTAACATCTGCAAGTGTACTCTCCGGCCCTC
>JAUNRD010000200.1:467-4360 GCA_030535815.1 Clostridia bacterium | reverse complement strand
ATCCTCGTTTCTCGGAAGAATTTTACTGTTTGGAATTATAACCTCGGAGTTTTCGGAAAGCAAGGGATAACCCATATTGCAATGGTATAAAACCATTACGGGTTCTTCTGATAAACCTTCGTTTACGATTTCATCGGATAATGTAATTTCGTTTTTCTCATAGGAAATAAAATATGTACGCTTTAAGGTCATCTTTCTGCCGAAAAGGGATGCCTCTGCTATTTCGGCGTATATTTCAAGTCCGTCATCAGTTTCCTTACAGTTTACCTTTTCTGCGGGAATGTTCGAAATTGTTCCGTGAAGGGGCAAATCCTCTCCGTTATCGTGCGTGGGCGTGCCGACGGTTGTAAGACCGCAGGTGGTGAAAAAGCCCGCCGTAAATGACTTTAAGAAGTCCCCGTTATAGTAGGAAGGTGCCACATATCCGCAGGGTGCAAAATACCCCATATTGGTTCCCTTATAAGAAAGGCGTGAAATATCTGCCGCACGGTCAAGCGAAACTGTTATATCAAGTCCTTTTCCGTTTCTTACGTTAAGGAGGCGCATTCCGTCTCCTTTACCGCCTTTTAATATATGTTCTTCCGCGCCCCTTATCTGCGACGCGTGTCCTAAATACTTATTCATATTATTCTCCCAGTCCTTTTACAGCCTTATATAAGTTTTTGTATTTATTGAAGCACTTTTCGTATGTAGCCTTAAATTCGCTTCCCGGTGTAAAGCTCTTTCGCTCGGGAACCATTATACTTACTGCTTTTTTAAGATCGGAAAATACGCCGGTTGCGAATCCGGAAAGTGCCGCACTTCCCGCACCTCCGACCTCAGATGCCGAAAGAGCTGTTATGTCCACACCCAGAATATCGGATTTTATCTGAAGCCAGGGGTCTGACGCGCCGCCACCGCCTGTTGCTCGAAGGTGCGTTGGAGTTTTTAAAAACTTTCCTATAACCTCCATATTAAGGGCAATTTCATAGGATGTTCCTTCCATTAAAGCCCTGTAAATATCAAGCTTTGTATGCTCGAAGGTAAGACCTATAAAGCTTGCCTTTGCCTTTGTATCCATATAGGGCGTTGCCGCACCTGCAAAATAAGGCATTACAAGAATTTCCGTAGGCTCAGCAGGCATTGCATCGTCAAGGTTCTTATATACGTTTTCGCCCGCTTTTTCCGCTTCTTCCTTTTCCTTTTCCGCAAAGGTGTCACGGAACCATTTTAAGGTTGCACCGCCTGCATAAGATAAAACGTAGCAGGCATATTTATCGCCGATATGAGGAACTACAGAGTAGCCCGCTGCATAAAATTCAGCATCAGCGGGTGCTTCATCCATAATAATGGTGACACACTCAACCGTTCCTATTCCGTCAACAGCCACATCTGATGTAAAAGCACCTGCACCGATTGCAGATGCAATCTGATCCTGACAGCAACTTACAACCTTGGTCTCTTCCGAAAGTCCTGTTAAAAGAGCAACATCTTTCTTTATGCCACCGGCAACGGTTCCCGAAGGAACTGGCTTTGAAAGAAGGGAAGAATCCACTCCCGCTGCTTCAAATATCTCGTTCCACCAGCATTTTTCCCTTATGTCAAGAGCCATTGTTCTTGCCGCAAGAGAATAGTCAATCTGTGCAACACCGGTAAGCTTATAAACGATGAAATCTTCCGCAAGAAGAACCCTCTTTGCCTTTTTATATACATCACTCATATGCTTTTTAAGCCACATAAGCTTTGGAAGCGAATACATAGGATGAGGCATACAGCCAACCTTAACGGAAATTTTATCCTTGCCCAGTGCCTTTATAAGCTCCTCACACTCTTCGCTTCCTCTGGGATCTGTGTAAAGCATGGAGGGGGCTATAATTTCATCGTTTTCATCAAGCATTGCAAAGGTTTCGCCAAAGCTTGTGACACCAATGGAGGCAAGCGGTGCATACTTTGATGCCTCTTTTAATATTTCAACCACGGATTCCCATATGTTTCCCATATCAAGCTCGTGCATTCCGCCGTGTCTTGACACGTTATATTCTCTGTAAAACTTATCTATATAATTGCCCTTATCGTCGTAAATTACAATTTTACAGCCCGTTGTTCCCAAATCAAGTCCGCCAACGTACAACTTTGCCACCTCCGTGATTAAAGCTCAATTACATCGTAGCCTAAATATGTTGTAAAGGCTTCCTTAAGCACGGACGCCATCTTACCCTTACCTACTGCCGTATGATGACGGTAGCCTTCCTTTGCAAGCTTTATAAGCTTTCTCTGAAGGTCGCGGATTTCTGCTACGCCGCCACAGCCGAAAAATTCTGCTTCAATGGGCTCGCCTGTAAATCTTCCCTCGTCGGCATAGAAGGTAAGCTTTCCGTCTTCTGTCTTACAGTTGGAGTAGGTCATTTCAAATGCCGCAATTCTGCCTTCGTTGCTTCCCCATCCGCATCCGGGGTTGGTTTTAGCAAACATCTTGTGGTCTGTTACTACGCCCTTACCTTCCATAAGGCTCTGAGCGATGGGACCGCAATGGAATAAAATAACCTTATTCTTATCGTCGCCATAGTTGTTGTTCCAGTCAACGCAGGCTGTGCTTTCCTCAGATGCAAGCTGCATTGAATACATATTGATTGCAGAGCAAAGGTCGATTTCGCAGGATGCAACGATTCCTCTGTCGTTAAGCTCGCTTAAGAGTACGCAGGGAGCAACGCCAAGTACTGTCTGCATTTCTTCCCAGCAGCGGAGTGTGATTGCATCTAAGTGATAGTCTGCCATCATATCGTCAATTGCAAGAGAAACCTTTGCAAGGGTTGTAAGCTTGTCGGCAGGAACTCTTGAAAAGTCGGTATAGTCGCAAAGCACCTTTTCCTTTGTGATAACTCTTTCGTCTCTTTCCATTTTTTCAACTCTGTAGAAAAGCTCGGAAAGGTCATATGTATCGCAGGTTATGCCATATTTCTGGAGTGTGATTTCGTCATATCTTACAGTCTTGAACTTGGTGGTTCTTGCACCGATGATACCTATTGTAAACTCCTTCATTCCGTTAGCTACACGGCAGATTGCCGCAAAGTCATAAAGGTTCTTTGCAAAGTCCTCTGACAAGGGGTGAACAACGTGAGGCTCAAGCACTGTGAAGGGCACTCTGTACTGATGGAATACATCGCAGATGGAGAACTTTCCGCAGTAGGAGTCTCTTCTGTGCTCAAAGTCCATCTTTCCGATTTCATCGGGATATGCCTGAATTAAGATGGGCTTTCCTGCATCCTTTAATGCCGCAATAGCACCGTTTTCATCGCTGAAGTTGGGAAGCGACATAATAACGCCGTCATATTCCCCTTCGTGACTCTTAAGCCAGGCAGCATACTTTATACCTTCATCCTTTGTTTCAACTGCTCCGTAGCGTGTCATATCTTCGGGAGCGATTATATACTTATAGCCTGCCTTTGTAACAGCCTCAATCATCTCGCTTCTTGCAGAGGCAATAAGTGTTTCGGGGAAAAATCCTCTGTTACCGAAATAAAGGGCAAAACACATTTCTTTCTTTTTCATAAAAAATCATCCTTTCAATTATTTATATCTTGATTTTATCACCGATTGTGTTATAATGATAGTAAAATACGTCCGAAAATAAGTAAATTTGTCCGAGGTGTTATATGGCTTTCAATTATGATTTAGACCGTCTTAAGGAAATAATGCAATCCTTCTATTCCCTCACGGGTTTAAGACTTAATATATTCGATTCCGACTGTAACCGCCTTTTTGCCTATCCCAATGTTTACTGCAAATTCTGCGAATATGTAGTGTTGGAGGGAACTGACGATGCGGTTGAGGATGAATATGTTGACCTTCTTCTGAAGGAGATGCAGATGTATTCGAAGATACTGAAAGGGAAACGAATCGTCGGTTATGATCTG
>JAUNRD010000200.1:0-457 GCA_030535815.1 Clostridia bacterium | reverse complement strand
ATGAAAAGTGCGATGAAAGTGACAGACGCTCCTTTACAGAATGCCGTAAAAAGGATGGACTTATTATATACAAGTGCCACGCAGGACTGACAGAAGCCGTTGCACCCATAAAGGAAAGCGGAATTATCATAGGCTATATGATGTTCGGACAGATTACGGACTCATCTGACAAGACAAATCTTTTAAAAACCGTAACAGACCTTTGTGCCTCCTATGATATGGACAGAAGTAAAATCAAAGAATATATAAAATCGGTCGAATATAAGGAAAGCGACACAATAGTTGCCGCCGCAAAAATCATGGAAAGCTGTATAAGCTATATAATCCTTAAAGAAATGATAAGCCCCAAAGGCGAAATGCTGACAGAAAAAATCAACAAATTCATTGATGAAAATCTTTGTGAAGCAACCCCTGAAGCACTTTGCCGATACCTTAATATGAGCAGAACCACCCTCTA
>JAUNRD010000199.1 GCA_030535815.1 Clostridia bacterium | reverse complement strand
ATTATTATATCTTAAGAAGCGGTAACGTAAACACTATAAGTGCTCTTGAAACTGCAATGAGAAATGCGATAACGGCGGCATTCCCCGCAAGACCCAGAACAAAGGAATTCTTAATAGGCTATCCTTGCCTTGTGCTGTTCTTCTACTATGTGAAGCACTATAATATCAAGCTTATACAGTGGGGACTTGCAATCGGAGCATCTATTCTCGCAGCATCTGTTACAAACACCTTCTGCCATGTATTTGCGGACGTATCGGTTATGTATATGCGAGTTGTAAACGGTGTTTTATTGGGCGCGATCGTATCTGTTTTTGCATATGTTGCAAACCTTGTTCTTGTCAGAATAGTGAAAATTTTAATGGAAAAATTTAAGATCAAGGAAATGTTAGGATTAGAAAAGAAGACGGAGAATAAATAATGTCTGATATTATCATATCCGGATATCACGGATTTGCAAACAGTGGTGATGAGGCGCTGCTTTTTGCCATATTGTCAACACTGAGAAAACGTAAACCTGATATATCCGTTACGGTGCTTTCTAAAATTCCTGAAGAAACAGCCCGTGTTTATGGGGTGAAATCCATAAACCGATATAACTTTTTTGAAATCAGAAGAGAAATGAAAAATGCTAAAATGCTTCTTTTCGGCGGAGGAAGTCTGCTTCAGGATGTGACAAGCAGTAAAAGTATAAAATACTATCTGGCAATAATATGGCTGGCGCAGAAATGCGGTCTTAAAACTATGCTTTACGCCAACGGTATAGGGCCTATAGCAAAAAAAGGCGACCGCAGACTTTCTGCAAGAGTTCTTAATAAAGTGGATGTTATAACCTTAAGGGACGATAAATCAGATGAGGAGCTTAAAAGTCTCGGGGTAACAAAACCACTGATAAAAATAACGGCAGATCCGGCCTTCACGCTGGATACAGACCTTTCCCTGTCCGGGAAGTATTATAAGAATATGGCGGGAGTTCCTGACGGAGTAAGGCTCTGTGTTGTTTCTGTAAGAAGCTGGAAAAAATCTGTTTTTGATTTTGAAGAAATTATGGCTAAGCTTTGTGACTTCCTTGCGGAAGCTCACGGAATTTATCCGCTTTTTGTTCCTATGCAGTACCCTCAGGACACAGAGATTTCAGAAAGAATAATGAGCAGGATGAAAAATACGGGATATATAATAAACAGGGAGCTTTCTGTGCCGGAAATGTTTTCTGTATTGTCAGAGGCTGAGCTTATTATAGGAATGAGGCTGCATTCTCTTATATACGCCACAACCCTTGAAATACCGGCAATGGCTCTTGTGTACGATCCTAAGGTAAGTGCGTTTATGGAATCTATCGGGCAGACGGACTGTGTTGATGTGGAAACAATGACCGAAGAAGGAGCGCTTGAAAAGCTGGATTCGTTGGTTAAGGGGATAGAAGAACGTAGCCGCAAGCTTCGTGAAACCAATGCGATACTGAGGAAAAAAGCTGAAGAAAACTCAGATTTTGCCATAAATTTATTGATGTGAAAAAATAAGAAGAGAAAAAAATTTCTCTTCTTATTTTTTTGCTGAAATGTGCGAAAATAAACGGTTTTTGTCGCGTTGCAAGGTTGACATAACAAAGATTTTGTGATACAATAAATGATGGTTTATAATGTAGATAAATTTTGTGATTTATACATAGCGAAAAGAGGAAGGAACAATGGAACTTAAACCTTTTGATAAAAAAGTCTGGCTTGCCACGCCTACAATGCACAGCGAAGAACTTGCATTTATGGAGGAAGCGTATAAGACAAACTGGATGTCCACGGTTGGTGAGAATATAAACGAGGTTGAAAGACTTAGCGCAGAATACGTGGGAACGAAATATGCGGTCGGATTATCTGCTGGAACGGCAGCGCTCCATCTTGCGATGAAGCTTGCAGGCATAAAAAAAGGAGATAAAGTGTTCTGCTCGGACGTTACGTTTGCGGCAACCGTTAACCCCATTGTATACGAGGGCGGAATTCCGGTGTTTATTGATACGGAGTATGATACCTGGAATATGGATCCGGTGGCATTAAAAAAAGCTTTTGAGATATATCCCGAGGTTAAGGTGTGCGTTGTTGCAAACCTTTACGGAACACCGGCCAAGCTTGATGAGATAAGAGAAATATGCGATAGACACGGTGCGGTCTTGATAGAAGACGCTGCAGAATCACTTGGAGCTACATACAAGGGCAGAGAGACAGGAACCTTCGGAGACTATAACGTTATATCCTTTAACGGGAACAAGATAATAACAGGCTCTTCCGGCGGTATGCTTCTGACAGATGACCTCGGTGCGGCAAACAAGGCAAGAAAATGGTCCACCCAGTCAAGAGAAAACGCTCCCTGGTATCAGCACGAGGAAATCGGCTACAATTACCGTATGAGCAATGTCATAGCCGGTGTTGTAAGAGGACAGTTTAAGTATCTTGATGAGCACATAGCCTTAAAGAAAAAGATTTATATGCGTTATAAAGAAGGGCTTGAAGATTTGCCGGTGAAGATGAATCCCTATGATGAGAAAACTATGGAGCCTAACTTTTGGCTTTCTTGTATGATAATTGATGAAGATGCTTTCGGTAAGCAGGTTAGATCCGACGATAAGGCGCTTTACATAAAAGAGGCAGGAAAGAGCACGCCAACTGAAATACTTGAAACTTTGGCAAAGTACAATGCAGAAGGACGCCCCATCTGGAAGCCCATGCATGCTCAGCCGATTTTCAGAATGAATCCCTTTATCACGAAGGACGGAAACGGACGAGCTTCCACAAATGCCTATATCGAAGGCGGAATCAAGGACGTTGGAATGGATATATTCGAGAGGGGCTTATGCTTACCTTCCGATATCAAGATGACTGAAGAAGAACAGAATAAGGTTATTGAAATAGTAAAAAGCTGTTTTTGATTGAATTGGGAGAGTAAGCGATGAGAAAGTTTAATTTCTTTTTGAAAAGGGCGTTTGACATTGTGGCAAGTGTGATGGCACTTATTATACTCACGGTCATTCCGGTAATGATTGTGGTTCCCTTGATAATAAAGTTTACATCAAAGGGTCCTGCGTTTTATACACAGACTAGAATAGGTAAGGATAAAAAACCGTTTAAGCTTTTTAAGTTCAGGACAATGATAACAGAGCGTTATGATAAGGACGGAAACGAAATAATGTCTGAAAACCGCATCACAAAAGTGGGAAGGGTTTTGAGAAAGTTCAGTATAGATGAGCTTCCGCAGCTTTTCAATGTACTTAACGGAACAATGTCCATTGTTGGACCGAGACCAATGCTTGACTATCAGGCACCAAGATGTATCGGAGAAGAAAATATGCGCTTTGACGTGCGTCCGGGACTTACCGGATATGCGCAGGTAAAAGGCAGAAACAATATCTGTTGGGAAGAACGTATCAAATACGATGTTGAATACATAAAGACATATACTTTCCTGAAAGACATAGAGATCATCTTCAGAACCGTGCTTCTGGTTCTGAAAAAAGAAGGTACTGATGTAAAGGCGGAATATCGCGGTGTGGATAGATTTTCTAAGCATTATGTGCCGGAGGAAGAGGTAAAGCAGAACAGTTAAAACACAGATATGATTGGAGTTATGACGGATGAAAAAAGCACTTGTGGTAGCCGGAGGTATAGCTCAGGCAGCGTTAATTAAAGAACTTAAGGGACGAGGAATATATGTTATTCTTGCTGATATGAATCCTAAGGCGGTAGCGGTGCCTTATGCGGATAAATTTTATCCCATATCAACTATGGATGAAGAGGCACTTAAAAAGCTTGCGAGAGATGAAAAGGTTGACTATGTGTTGACGGCTTGTGCCGATCAGGTGCTCCTTGTGGTAGCAAAGATATCTGAAAAGCTTGGGCTTCCTTGCTACATAGATTATAATACTGCAAAACTTGTATCTGATAAAACCTATATGAAAGATGTCTTTATAAAGTGTGGTGTACCTACATCGAAGCATATCATTATGGGTGAATTTGACAGAGAAAAAATCGCAGATTTTGAATTTCCTCTGGTTGTGAAGCCGGTTGACTCATACAGCTCCAGAGGTGTGAGAAAGGTTCTTGATTTTGAAGAGGCGGAAAAAGCATTTTCGGAAGCTGTTGAAATCAGCCGTACGAAAACTGCTATCGTAGAAGAATTCTGCGAGGGTGAGGAACTTACCGTTGACGTGTATGTTGAAAATGGAAAAGCGCACGTTCTTACCACATCCATAAGCGATAAAATTGCTGATAAGGACAGATTTGTTATATATAGAACAAAAAATCCGGCACCCATATCGGAAGATATTAAAGCACAGATAGCGGACACGGCACAGAAAATCGCCGACGGATTCAAGCTCAAGGATTC
>JAUNRD010000198.1:3390-4376 GCA_030535815.1 Clostridia bacterium | reverse complement strand
GATATCAATTTTTTCTTTATCCTCCGGCTGTTCATTTTCGTCAAGCCTTGACAGCTTGGTTATATCCTCCGTGAGAGTTATAAGGCGCTTGGTTTCTTTTTCAATTTTCTCTGTAAACCCTAAAATATCCTCTTCTTTTGCCATACCGCTGTTGATAAGCTGAGCATATCCGTGTATGGTGGTAAGCGGTGTTTTCAGCTCATGTGACACATTTGATGAAAATTCCCGCCTTATTTTTTCCGTTTCAGAAAGTGTTTTCATCTGCTCTTTAATTTTTCTATTCTGATAGGTGATTCGTTTAATAAAAGGTTTTATCTCGTCGTATGCATTATCATAATTACCATCTAAAGGATTTATATCTTCTATGGGCTTCACTATATTTTCTGTAAGCTTTAAAGAAATTATGCTGGAAAGGGCATATATAAGCAAAGCAATCAGAAGTGCCGGAATTATTACTCCCGCAAAGGCAGTATGTGTTATGTAGCTTTTTGCGGTAACAGCAATCACATTTCCGGTTTCCATTCGTTTGAAATACGAATATCTGCTGTCTGATTCAAAAAACGAATATTCGTTTCCGGAAGCTTCCCCTTCGCTATAAGCCTTTTTTACAAGACTTCTGTAATTTGAAACCCCGTCAATTTCTTCGTTGCCAAAAGTTTCTGTAATTTCTCCGTTTTCATTATAAACCGTTATATTTTTCTCGGAAAAATAGCTTCATAGTTTTCCGTTATATATTCCGACAAATCCTCTACTTCAGATTCAAGCCTTCTTCCGGCTATTCCGCTAACGGTAAAATATACTGTAAGCGCCGTAAGCACAAGCGTAAACACCGTTATAAAGCTCATATATCTGTAAACTTTCTTATACATAGCTTACCCCAATTTATAGCCGACATTACGGATGGTTTCTATGTATTCCCCCGCTATGCCAAGCTTTTTTCTGAGTGTTCTTATGTGGACATCCAGCGTCCTGGATTCCCCTTCAAA
>JAUNRD010000198.1:0-3380 GCA_030535815.1 Clostridia bacterium | reverse complement strand
GATTAAGCAGCTTTTCTCTGCTTACCACCATCCCCTTCTGAGAAATCAGACAATGGAGCATTTCAAACTCCTTATAAGTAAGAACTACCGCCTCTCCCGAAACTGTGACAGTTCTTTCATCATAGTTAAGGAAAAGTTCTTTATAGGATTCCGTAATATCCGAAGAATGGCTTCTTCTTAAAACAGCACGGATTCTCGAAACGAGTTCAAGCACATCAAACGGCTTTGTCACATAGTCATCTGCTCCCGCATCAAGTCCTTTTATTTTATCCATTCTGTCAGATTTTGCCGTAAGCATAATTATCGGAGTATCATCGTCCTTTTTCCTTATGGTTCTGAGAAGCTCCATTCCATCTTTTCCCGGAAGCATTATGTCAAGCAACACAAGATCAGGTTTTTTAACTGCGCAGCTTTTAAGAAAAGCTTCCCCCTCTTCAAAAGCTTCAACGGTAAATCCTGACGATGTAAGAGCATAACATATAAGTTCGCGTATTCCGGAATCATCCTCAACACAATAAATCAAACTCATACTTACGCCCCTTATTAAAGAGTATATTTAGCCTTGTACTGATCGTAAAGTTCGAAGAATTCGTTTTCTCCATCTTCTTTAACATGGCTCAAATACTCATGTGTATCCAGCGCTCCCTGCGCAATTTCAAGCAGGCATACGGCGATGTTGGAGCAATGGTCTGCCACACGCTCAAAGTTTGTAAGAAGGTCAGACAATACAAAGCCGTATTCCATAGTGCAGTTGCCCTCTTTAAGGCGCTTGATGTGATTATTCTTAATCTTACGTTTAAGCTTGTCAATAACCTGCTCGAGAGGCTCTACCTTCTTTGCTATTTCAAGGTTGTTTTCCATAAGAGCGCGTACTGCCAGAAGTAATACTTCTCTTGTAGCAGCAGATATAACTTCAATATCATGCTTTGCATCAGAAGAAAATTCTATGCCCTTTTCCTTTATTTCCTCTGCCGCTTCACAGATATTTACCGCATGGTCAGATATTCTTTCAATATCTCCGACACAATGAAGAAGACTTGTAACCTCACGGCTGTCCTTTGCTGTCAGATCCTGGCCCGAAACCTTAACGAGATATGAACTTATCTTATCCTCATAACGGTCAACCTCAGTTTCTTCCTTACCGACTCTTTCTGCCACCGACTTGTCATAATTTTCAATAAGCTCCGCTGCACTTTCAAAGGAACGCTGAGCAAGAAGAGCCATATCGCAAACCAGATGACGGCTTGTATCTATAGCAAAGGAAGGAATGGAAATAAAACGTTCGTCGAGGGCAGAAAATGCGTCGTTCTTTTCTTCTTCCTTCTGATTTTTCTTTCCACGAACCGCTTTTATCGAACATTTTTCAATAAATCCGCAGAAGGGAATAAGTACAACCGTTGTGAGGATGTTGAACAACGTATGGATGATGGCAATCCAGAAAGGATCAATCATTGAATCCATAAAAGCAAAGTTCACAAATGCATGAAGAATGTAAAATACGGGAGCAACAATTATAACGCCCAGCATCTTTATGAGAAGGCAGGCAAACGCCACTCTCTTCGAATCCCTGTTACCGCTTATGGCAGAAAGAATAGGTGTAATTGTTGTACCGATATTCTGACCCATGATAATGGGAATTGCCATTGCAAAAGGAATTGTTCCTGTTGTTGCAAGTGCCTGAAGAATACCAACCGATGCAGAAGATGACTGAATTACAGCAGTAAGTATGGTACCCATCAATATACCCATAAAGGGATTTTCAAACATTATAAGCATTTCTTTGAATGTGTCATTATTTTTAAGTCCGGATACCGCACCGCTCATAGCTTCCATTCCGAACATCAAAACAGCAAAGCCCAAAAGAATGGTTGCAATGTTCTTTTTCTTATCAGACTTTGAAAACATGGTAATAGCTACACCAATCACAGCAAGTATCGGAGTAAAGGACGAAGGCTTTAAGAGTTTAAGCCATATAGCATCGCCTTCTATTCCCGATGTACTTAGCAACCACGATGTAACTGTTGTACCGACATTTGCGCCCATAATGATGCTTATGGTCTGTCCCAACTTCATTATACCGGAGTTTACAAAGCCAACCAGCATAACCGTTGTAGCAGATGACGACTGAATTATTGCTGTTACGCCAAATCCAAGCAAAAAGCCTTTAAGAGGATTTGAAGTAAGTTTTGCAAGAATCATTTCCATTCTTCCGCCGGCAAGCTTTTTAAGTCCATCTCCCATTACGTCCATTCCATAGAGGAACAAAGCAAGTCCTCCTACCAGAGAAAGTATCTTGAAAATAACGTTATCCATGTTTTCTCTTCCTTTCCAAAATTACGCATTTACCTATTTTAATTTTAATACTTAAAATGTTAAATCTGCAATCATAGAAATGTTAAATTTATGTTAAATGCCAAGTTCTTTCATAAGCCCAAGAACTTCTTCTTTTTTCGATTGCTTCAAAGAAACATTTGCCTTTATTTCACACTTTACCCTTTCCCGTTTCTCTTTATTGAAAATCTTCATCCATCGCTTAACCATATAATACGGCACAAGCAGAGGATATTTTTTGATTTCCGGATAAAGGAACATCAGTGTATTCTTTTTAATAAAAATCCGGTTTAATATATATTTCAATTTACCAAGCTTTCCATACTGCCTTACAGCAATATGCTGCTCAACATTTCCGTATACTCCACCTTCAAGAACAAACGTTCCGGCTCTTTTTGTAAGTTCATCTGATTTCTTGCCGTAAAACCACATCGCTATTATATCCTCAGATGTTTTCCTGAATTGCGTAAGCCCCACATCCTCTAAAAGGCTGCAAAGCTTTTTTTCATCATACATTATATTATTGTTTATAAGCCATAAATCTATATAATACCGTACTCCGCATCCGCCGTGACTGAAGTGTTTAGCCATATGGGATAAATGATAAAAAGCAAAAAACTCATCAGACATTTCATAGCAACACTTTTTACCTTCAGAAAGCTTTGCTGTATCCCATACACCGCTTAAAATTTCATCTGCTTTTTCATCTTCAGACAACCTGTAATGCATTTCTATATGCATTCCGGTTTGAGTGATAGCCCCAACATCGTGTTTACCTTTTTCTCTGATTACGTAATCCAACTTTTCTGAAAGCAGCTCCGAAACCTCAGGAAGATCATCCTCGTGCACAAGGATATCTATGTCACTGCTTGTACGCATCCAGCTTTCAGGGTAATAATCCTTTATAACGCTTCCTTTAAGAGGCATATATCTTATACCCGCTTCTTCCAGCACTTCGGTAACTTTATTGAATTCAGAATCAGCCAGTTCTCGCCTGTAAACAGCGGTAAGCAGTTGCTTATGAAATTTTCTCTGCACTAAATCAGTAA
>JAUNRD010000197.1 GCA_030535815.1 Clostridia bacterium | reverse complement strand
TTATTATAATCCTGTGTTATTTCTCGAAATAATAGATTTTATCTTTATTTTACTTCCCGCAGTTTCATTTTTACTTCTTATGTTTTATCTTTTCGGGATTATAAAAAACACATCCTTGATCTTTAACTCATTGTTTATTTCATGGATACTCCTCCTTATATCATATGGAGAAATCACTCCCGAACTTTTAATTGTGTCATCCTTTATTTTACTTATGAAATATGTTGACATAGCAAATCCTTCCGCAAAAGTTAAAATGGGAGATGCTTTTCTGCTTACAATTGTTACTTTCGGTGTGTTTTATATAATCTGGAGTATCAATCTGGCAAAGAAAACCGAGTTTTTTATCGGAAAGAAAGCATCTTTCTCAGAGCTCTGGCTGTTTTCACTTTTTTATCCCTACAGCGCATACTGGTATTATACACGTTATGAGGAGCTCAGCGAAGCTAACGAAAACATAAAAAATCGTGGCGTTGTATGCATGGTTTTATCTCTCGTCTTCCTTTTCCCAATGGCGCTTTGCATAATGCAACGTGACCTTAACTCCCTGGCAGAAACCGCAGCTATTCAAGAGGCAAACGCCGAAGAAAGTGGCAAAGAAACATCCGTTTCCGATGTTACACCTTCAGAGGAAGCTGAGTATACACTTTTCACACCAGAAGAAGAAACGTCATTTACAGAAACGGATAACTCAAACGATACAATTATTTTTCCGGAAGAGCCGGACGAAGAATCCAAGGAGGAATAAATCCTATGGCAAACCGTAAAAATCAACTTCTTTCCCTTCCCAATATACTAAGCTATGTAAGAATATTACTTATTCCTCTTATTGTGTATTTTTATCTTTTCAAAGAGAATTACACTGTTGCCGCAATCATTGTTGCAGTTTCCGGATTTACCGATCTTGCCGACGGTTTTATAGCCCGCAAGTTCAATATGATTACCGAGTTCGGCAAATTTATCGACCCGGTGGCGGACAAGCTTACACAATGCACATTGATACTTTGTCTTTTGTCAAGATACGACATAATGTGGTCATTGGTTATAATTTTCTTCGTAAAAGAAACAACCATGGCACTCGCAGGCCTTTTCTCTGTATGTAAAAACAAGAAAAAACTCGACGGTGCAAAATGGTTCGGAAAGGTTTCAACGGTGGTTCAGTTTTGTGCAATGACAGCTTTATTTGCCTTTAAAATGCCACTTACAGTAGTTAATTTTCTTATATCCCTTTGCTCGGCATTCATGCTTATGGCGTTCTTCCTTTATATGAAAGAATATATCGAACTCAATAAAAAAAGCGAATAAAAAACGCCAGATGGGCGTTTTTTTATTCGCTTTCTTTTCTTGCATTCCTTCTGTATTCAGACATGGACATTCCTGTTTCCGATTTGAATATCTTATTGAAATAGGATCCGTTTTCAAAGCCGCAGAGGGCAGATATCTCCGCTATGGGAATGTTTTCTTCTCGTAGCATCTTCATAGCTTTTTCGCACCTTAAACCGTTTATAAATTCAACCAGTGTTGTATTGGTTATTCTTTTAAACTCCCTTAAGAAATGATACTTACTTAAACCTATTTCGTCAGCAACATCATCTGCCGTTATTCTTTCATGCAAATGGGAATTGATATAGCCTATCGCCATCCTCATATAATGCAGGGTTTTAGAGTCCCTCTTTCCTTCTTCCGGATTTGTATAATATCTTGCCATATACAATACAAGTTCATTTACCGCCAGCTTTGTTCCCGCTTCTTTGTAGCTTCTTTCTTCTTCAAATTCCCTGATTATGTTATTAAAAAGCTTTATTGCCTTTTCGTCCTTAACTACATTTCTGAATCTTATTAAAGAAGTATTGAGTCCGTTTTGTTGAAGGTAGGCCCTGTCAGGTATAAGGCAATAATATTCCATTGATTTGTCAGTTTCGGTATAATGAAGATCAAAGGAATTGATTACGGCAATGTCCCCTTCCTCTATATCTATCCTTTCGCTGTTACAATAAATCCTGCCTTTGCCCTTTGTCACAAAAAGTATTTCTGTATTTTCGTGCCAGTTTTGCATACAGCGCTGTCTGTAATAAAGATGCTCTATACTATCTCCCGCATCCTCAGAGGGGATTATTGGCGAAAGTGTATCAAAATGAAAAATGAAGGGTAATTTTTTCTCCTTAAAGCTGTGCGGTTCATATATTATCATATATAAAAACTTCTCCTTTTTAAAAAACAGCAATATTGTTGCATAAAAAAGCAATATTTTCTCTTGATTATGCCTTTATTTTAACATATAATTACATTAAAGGCAATAGCGATTTTCAAAGAAGGAGGTTTTTTTATGACAAAAAGAGTTTTGAAAAACGTGTTGTTCGGAAACGAATTAACAGACATCGTGCTTGAAGATGGCAAAATCAAGTCCATCGGCAAGACTGACCTTCCCGGTGAAGATAAAAACGGAGAAAAGGCTTATCCCGGATTAATTGATATTCACACCCACGGAGCACTTGGGACAAGCGTATCAAACGGCGGGCATCTTCTGGAGCTTTCCAAGTATCAGAGTTCCCACGGGGTTACTGCGTGGTTCCCCACAACAACCACAATTTCAACAGAAGACTTAATAAACGTTACCCACGAAAAGACCGACTTTAACGAGGGTGCAAGAATTATGGGCTTCCACTTAGAAGGCCCTTACATAAACAAAAAGTATAAGGGTGCCCAGAACGAGGACTTTATAAAGAGTCCTTCCTTGGAAGAACTCAAAAAATTCAAAAACGTAAAGATGATTACCATTGCTCCCGAGCTTCCCGGTGCTTATGAATTTATCGAAAAGTGCGGATGCAAGGTTATAATCGGTCACACCGATGCAGATTATGAAACGGCCCTTGGCGCAATTAAAAAGGGCGCTGACTGCCTTACCCATACTTTTAACGCCATGCCTCCCCTTCACCACAGAAATCCCGGTGTAATCGGTGCGGCAATAGAAGCTGATGCCTGGGTTCAGATTATTTGTGACGGACTTCACGTGCATAAGTCGGTTATCAAAATGCTTTACAGAACTTTCGGTAAAAAAATGATAGTTATAAGCGACTCGGTAAATCCCGCTTATCTTCCAGACGGCGAATATGATTACGACGGTCATGCAGTAATTATGAAGGATGGAGAGTGCCGCCTTACTGACGGAACAATTGCAGGAAGCTCCCACAGTGCGCTCTACGGTGTGCAAAAGCTGGTAAGCTGGGGTATTCCCGAAGAAGATGCCTTCTACGCCGCAACCAAAGCTCCCGCAACTTATGCAGGGCTTACAACCAAGGGCGAAATCAAAGAAGGCTTTGATGCAGACATTATACTGCTTGACGACGAACTTAACTTAAAAGAGACAATTATAGGAGGTATTACAGACTATGTATGCAGGGATTGACTTGGGCGGCACAAACATTGCCGCAGGATTGGTTGACGAAAACGGTAAAATTCTTATAAAGGATTCTGTTCCCGCAGGTGCAAAAAGACCTGCTGAGGAAATAATTTCCGATATGGCAAATCTCGTAAAAAAGCTTACCAAAGAATACGGCATTGTAATGTCGGAGCTTTCTTCCATCGGTATCGGTAGCCCCGGACTTATAGACTCTGACAACGGTATTGTCCTTCAGATTGCAAACCTCAATCTTGCAGGAGCTAATCTTTCTGCCGAAATGGAAAAGCTTACCGGCGTTAAAACCTATGTTGGAAACGATGCAAACTGTGCGGCATATGCCGAGCATTTATATGGTGCTTCAAGCGGTTCTAACTTCTCTGTTATGGTTACGCTTGGAACAGGTATCGGCGGCGGTATTATTCTTAAAAACAAGGTTTACACAGGTCACCGCTTCGGTGCAGGTGAAATCGGTCACTTAATCATTGCCGCAGGCGGAAAAAGATGCGGCTGCGGAAGACGAGGCTGTTTTGAAGCTTATGCTTCTGCATCAGGCCTTATCAACATGACAAAGCATAAGGCAATAAACCACCCCACATCATTGCTTAATTCCATTCCCATGAATGAAATAAACGGCAAAACCGCATTTGATTTTGCAAAGCAGGGTGACCATGCATCTCAGGAGGTTATAGATGAGTATATCTATTATCTCGCCGTGGGAATCGGTGACTTGCTCCGTATCCTTTATCCCGATGTTATCGTAATCGGTGGCGGTATCAGTAAGGAAGGCGAAAACTTACTTGTTCCCCTCCGCAAAAAGCTCCGTGAAGAGGTTGCTTTTGACTATGAAACCGAAATCGTTGCCGCAAAGCTTGGTAACGACGCAGGAATCGTCGGCGCCGCAATGCTTGAAAAAACAGTGCTGTAATCATAACCACCCGTCAAACGGGTGGTTTGCACTGAGGCTATAAGCCTCTGCT
>JAUNRD010000196.1:2569-4424 GCA_030535815.1 Clostridia bacterium | reverse complement strand
CAACTGTAAGCTCTCTCTGGTGCTTTGCACAGGTACCTGTAATTCTTCTGGGAAGAATCTTGGCACGCTCAGATACAAAACGACGAAGCTTTGCAACATCCTTGTAATCTATGAATTCAACCTTATCGGCACAGAACTGGCAGACCTTACGTCTGGGTTTTCTGTTTCTCTGAGGTCTATCATCTCTTTCTCTTTCCATGTCGTTAACCTCCTTTAATTATAAGTTAGAAGGGTAAATCATCGTCGAGTGCATTAAAGCCTTCGGATGAAAAAGACTCCTTCGGTTCTGCGGGTGCCCCGGCAGGTGCGCTGAAGGTAGAACCTCCAAAATCGCCGCCCTCGGCATCCTTCTTGCTTTCTACGAAATAGGTGTTGTCTACCATTACTTCGAGAGTTGTTCTTCTCTGTCCGTCCTGCTCCCAGCTTCTTGACTGAAGTGAGCCTTCAACGCATACAAGATTACCTTTTTTGAAAAACTTGGAAATAAATTCCGCAGTGTTTCTCCATGCAACGCAGTCAATGAAATCGCTCTCATAGCTTCCGTTGGTTTTGTAGTTTCTCGTTACGCCGAGACGGAAATTGCAGACAGACACGCCCTGAGGAGTGCTCCTCAGCTCGGGGTCTTTCGTAAAACGTCCCATTAATACTACTTTGTTAAGCATTTTCTTTTCTCCTTTTATGCTTCTTTTCTTACAACGATTGTACGAAGCACGCCTTCTGTAATTCCGTAGATACGTTCAAGTTCCTTCGGGAATTCAGGCTTGGAAGAAAAGTTTACAAGAACATAGTAGCCTTCTGTCTTATAATCGATAGGATAAGCCAGTCTTCTCTTGCCCCAAACATCAACACTTTCAACTTCACCGTTAGCTGCAATAAGTTCCTGGAACTTATTGGAAAGCTCTTCGATCTTTTCGTCTCCCATGTTTACATCAAGGACAAATATGGTCTCGTACTTATTAATTACTTCTGCCATTCTTTGCACCTCCTCACGGTCTTTGGCGCTTAAAATTAAGCGCAAGGATTTGTATTTTCGCTTTTTACAGCCTTATTATTATATTACAACTTCCATTTAAAGTCAAGCACTTTTTTCCCTCTGAATTAATTCTGTGCATCTTGCCTCTTTGGCTGTCGTTTTTTTGTGTATTTTGACATCAAAATAGTGAAAGGATTTTCTTTTTTTGTGCAGAATTTATATTTTATACGTATGTTTATACGTAACAGCAATTTATTTACAAGGAGGCTAACATCATGGGCATAGCTACAGACAAAATAAGAAACATTGTATTATTATCACATTCACACGCCGGAAAGACCACTTTGGCAGAGGCTCTTTTATACGGTGCAGGTGCAACCGACAAGCTCGGAAAGATTGCTGACGGAAGTACATTACTTGACTTCGATCCGGAAGAAATCAAACGTAAGTTCAGTATCAATACAGTTACTTCTCCCTATACATATAAGGATTACAAGATAAACTTAATTGACACTCCCGGTTACTTCGATTTTGCAGGTGAAGTTGCAGAAGGTATCAGAGCAGCTGACGGCGCATTGATCGTTGTAAGTGCAAAGAGCGGCGTTTCCGTTGGAACAGAGCTTTCCTTTGAACGTGCCAGAAAAGCAGGTCTTCCCATTATCGTATTTATCAACAAGATGGACGATGAGCATGCGGATTATGCAAAAACACTTGCCGAGCTTAAGGAAAGCTTCGGTGCATGTGTTGCACCCTTCCGTATGCCTATTACAGAGGGCGGTAAACTTACAGGTTATGTAAACATAATCACAATGAAGGCTTATGCTTATACCGATAAGAGCGATGACGGTGAAATGATTGACGCCATTGATAATAAATATGAAG
>JAUNRD010000196.1:0-2559 GCA_030535815.1 Clostridia bacterium | reverse complement strand
GATAAAAAAGCGGTGGAAATCATAAAAGAAAAGATTCCGATTCCCGCTTCCATCTCAGACGAGGTTGCAAGCTGCAGAAACTTCTTACGTGAAGCTGTTGCAGAAACCAGCGACGAACTTATGGAACGCTATTTCGCAGACGAAGAATTTACAGAGGAAGAAATGAGAACTGCCCTTAAAAAGGGTGTTAAGGAAGGCACCGTTGTTCCCGTATACTCAGGAAGTGCCGGTCTTAACATGGGTGTAAGATTCTTATCCAATGCTTTCGTTAACTACTTCCCTGCTCCCGATGCCGATGAGGTTGTAAAGGGCGTTGACAAGGGCGGTAAGGATACAGAATTCAAGATTGCATCAGATGCTCCCCTTTCAGTTCAGGTATTCAAAACAATCGCAGACCCCTATGTTGGTAAAATGTCACTTATTAAGGTATGCTCCGGTACACTTAAGTCCGATATGCCTTTATATAACTCCACAAAGGATGCCATAGAAAAGGCAGGTAAGCTTTACACATTGGTTGGCAAAAAGCAGGTAGAAGTTACAGAGCTTTCAGCAGGCGATATCGGTGTTCTCAACAAGCTTGCATACACCACAACAGGGGATACACTCTGCACAGCGCAGAATCCCATAATCTTCCCTGCTATCACATTCGATAAGCCCGTTCTTACAATGGCAATCGTTCCCAAGAGCAAGGGTGACGAAGAAAAGATAAATTCCGGCCTTCGCAGACTTATGGAAGAAGATCCCACATTTACCATTGAAAACAGAGTTGAAACCCATCAGATGGTTATCTCCGGTATGGGAGAACAGCATCTCGACGTTATCGTAAGTAAGCTTAAGGCTAAGTTCGGTGTTGAGGTTACACTCACCACAGCAAAGGTTCCCTATCGTGAAACCATCAGAAAGAAGGTTAAGGTTCAGGGAAGACACAAGAAGCAGTCCGGCGGTCACGGTCAGTTTGGTGACGTATGGATTGAATTCGAGCCCGGCGAATCCGAGTTCCTTACATTCGAAGAGAAAATCTTCGGTGGTGCAGTTCCCAAGAACTTCTTCCCCGCAGTTGAAAAGGGACTTCAGGAATGCATCCTGGAAGGTCCTTTGGCCGGCTATCCCGTTGTTAACTTAAAGGCAACATTAGTTGACGGTTCTTATCACCCCGTTGACTCATCCGAAATGTCTTTCAAGATGGCAGCAGCCATCGCTTATAAGGAAGGTATGGCTCAGGCTTCTCCCGTTCTTTTAGAGCCAATCGGAAAGCTCTTCGTTACAATTCCTGATGACTACATCGGTGACGTATACGGTGATATCAACAAGCGCCGCGGAAGAGTAATAGGCTCCAATGCCGCAGAGGCAAAGGGTAAGAGTGTTGTAGAAGCCGATGTTCCCATGAGTGAAATGACAGGCTATGCAACAGACCTTCGTTCCATGACTCAGGGCAGAGGCTACTTCACCTTTGATTTTGCAGGCTATGAACAGGCTCCCGAAAACATCGCACAGAAAGTTATCGCAGAAAGCAAATAAATATTAACACAAACATTAAAAGGAGACATTACCAATGAAAAACTTAACAAAAATTTTATCAATCGTTATAGCTACATTTATGTTCATGTCGTTAGTTGCTTGTTCTGCTCCCCAGAACATTACTATAGGCGAAGAAGTAGCTGAAAAAACTGAGCTTGAGCTCTTCGTTGAAGAAAACAAACAGTTACTTGAAGACTCTTTTGTAGAAGGCTTCAGCACCAGCGGTTTATCCTGCAGCTGCACAGTTTCCGCAGAAGGCACTACTCTCAAATTTTCTTGTAAAGTAGATAATCTCGACAACGTTCCCGCAGAAACCGCTCAGGCTATGTCTGACGCTTTTGAACCTCAGAAAGCAGCCCTTGCAGAAGCTTTCTCTTCTCCTGTAAAGGCAGAAAATATTCCGATTACAAGCGTTGTAATCGAAATTTGCGAAGAGGATGGAGACGTAGTAGCTACACTGGACGTTCCCATTAATTAAAAATCATTTTGCTTAACAGAAGCCACATATATTCAAAGTGACATCTAACGATATTTATATTTCTACGATAACAAAAAAACATCCGATGCAGTGCATCGGATGTTTTTATTTTATAAATTTTTTATAGCCTTTTCCGTAGCGGAGTGCCTTTGACACTCTGCTTAAAGTGGCGGACGAAATATCCGTCTCCTCTATTACCTGGTTGTAGGTTTTACCTTCGGATAAAAGCTTTGCGGCACGGACTCTCTGTGCCATCTTTTCAATCTCCTGCTTTGTGCACAAATCTTCAAAAAGCTCCATACACTCTTCATTATCCTTAACTTCGGTAATTACAGAAAAAAGCTCATCAATCATTTCTGCGGTAATTTTATTTTCTTTCAAAGAAATCACCTCTTAAAAGCTCTCAAGAGACTTATTCAGGAAAGCCTTTGTCTTATCTGATTTCGGGTGTTCAAAAACCTCTTCCGGTGTACCTTCCTCTTCAATAACTCCGTCAGCCATGAATATAACCTTATCAGAAACATTTTTTGCAAATTCCATTTCGTGGGTTACAACAATCATGG
>JAUNRD010000195.1:862-4433 GCA_030535815.1 Clostridia bacterium | reverse complement strand
GAAGTTATATATATTCTGTTAACCTGAGGAATTGATGGACTGAAAGAAAAGACCTTCTCACGCAAAAGACGGAAAATCGGGCTCGGGCATATGACTTGCCTGATTAACCCTGAGAAATATTCTGCGGATGCGGAAATGATTAAATTTAACAAGAGGAAAAGTATGAAAAGAAAGAAAAAAATGTCGTCAGCAAAAATTATTCTTATGGGCTTTTTTGGAATTATCATTATAGGAAGCCTTCTTTTAAGCCTGCCCATAAGCCATGCCGAAGGGGTTGAGGTAAGCTATATTGATGCACTTTTTACGGCAACAACCGCAACCTGCGTTACCGGACTTGTGACACTTCCCACAGTAAGTGCCTGGAGTGTTTTCGGACAGGCGGTAATTCTTTTGCTTATACAAATCGGAGGGCTGGGATTTATAACCGTATTTGCGGGCTTTATGATGATTATGGGGAAAAAGCTTGACATGGAGGAACGAATTTTGATAAGTGATTCGTTTAATCTCACATCCCTTTCGGGGATTCAAAAATTTGTATGTAAAGCGATATTCTTCACGTTTATTGTTGAAGCGCTCGGGGCATTTTCTTATATGACGGTATTTATTCCTGAATTCGGGGCAAAAGGGATATGGATGTCCGTTTTCAATTCGGTGTCCGCCTTCTGCAATGCGGGAATGGATATAGTGGCAGAAAACAGCCTTTGCAATTATGTTCACAATCCTACGGTGAATATCACGACAATGCTTCTGATTATCACAGGAGGTATCGGATTTATTGTATGGTTTGATATGGAAAGGGCAATACAAAACAAAAGAAAGAAAAAGAGCGGATTTTTAAGTCTGCACACGAAAATTACCCTTTCTGTTACGGCATTTTTAATTGCAGTTGGTGCAATTTTGATTTTCATATTTGAATATAACAATCCTCTCACCATGAAGGATTATTCCCTGGGTGAAAAAATTATGGCATCCTTGTTTCAGTCCGTGACAACCAGAACGGCAGGCTTTGCAACTGTGATGCAGGAAAATCTTAGTGAATCTTCAGCTTTTGTTTCAATGCTTCTGATGTTTGTGGGCGGCTCGCCTGCGGGCACGGCCGGAGGAATTAAAACGGTAACGGTGTTTGTTTTAATTCTTACATTTTTGTCCACAATCAAAAACAAACGTACCGTGGATGCTTTCGGAAGACAAATTTCTTACGATTCAATAAAAAAAGCTGTTTCGGTTTTCACATCATCGTTTCTTATAATGGTGCTGTCTACGGTTCTTGTTCTGGCATCAGGAGGCGGAAATGTTCTTGATGTACTTTATGAAACGGTAAGTGCAACGGCGACGGTAGGTCTTACGAGAAATTTAACCGCAGGGCTCAATGAAGTATGCAAAATGATAATAATTATGACGATGTACTTTGGAAGAGTAGGGCCGATTTCTCTTGCCTTTGCGTTGAGCAGCGACAAGTGCGAAGAAAACCGGGTGGCAAATCCGGTTGAAGAAATAAGTATCGGATAAGGAGTTTTGATATGAGTATTAATAAAAGCTATGCGGTTTTTGGTCTTGGAAGATATGGAAGAGCTGTCGCGAAAGAGCTTCTCGATAACGGAGCAGCAGTGCTCGCGGTAGACAGAAACAGAAAACTTGTGGATGAACTGGCAGGCGAAATTCCGCTTTGCAAATGTGCGGATATAACAGTGCCGGGAGTTATTGAGCAGCTTGGAATAGCCGATTTTGATGTGGTGATAATTGCAATAGCCGGTAATTTTGAAGCAACAGTAATGGCAACAATGCTCTGTAAGGAAGCGGGAGTTAAAAGGGTAATTGTAAAATGTGCGGAATCTATGCAGAAAACCATTCTGGAAAAGATAGGTGCGGACGAAGTGGTGTTTCCTGAAAATGAATACGGAATACGCCTTGCAAAAAACATATTGAGCTCGGGATTTCTGGACATTGCCGATATATCCGAAAATATTTCCGTGCTGGAGATTAGTCCGAGAGAAGAGTGGATCGGCAAAACTTTGCGTGAGCTGGAACTGAGAAAAAAATATTCCGTAAACGTAATTGCGCTTAAGACAGGCAGGAATATTGATATAGCGGCAGATCCTGATGCTTTGATAACGGAAGGTATGAAGTTCATAGTTATAGCGGACAAAAGAAAGATAAAGAAGATGTAACAGCGAAAGACTGCAACATTCAGCTTAAAAAGATATCGGAGGTGAAGGTGTGGAAATGGAAAAAAAGAAAGCTCTTGGCTGGGTAAAGCTTGATAATGCGGCGAAAATTTACCCTGCGGTACGGAGAAAAAACTGGAGCAATGTTTACCGCCAGTCGGCAACGCTGACAGAAGAAATTGATAAAGAAGTGCTTTCATCGGCCATAAAAGTAATTGTAAAAAGGTTTCCCACCATATGTGCAAGGCTAAGGAAAGGCGCCTTCTGGTACTACCTTCAGGAGCTTGATGAGATGCCCGAAATTATGGATGAATATAGCTATCCTTTAACCTTTATGAGTAAAAAGGAAATGCGCAGGTGCGCTTTCCGTGTGATTGTATATAAAAACAGAATTGCGGTGGAATATTTCCATTCCTTAACCGACGGAACAGGTGCACTTGTGTTTATGAAAAACCTTGTGGCAGAATACCTGGAACAAAAATACGGCATAAAAATCCCTTTGGAGGACGGAATTGTTGACAGGAAAATCGCTCCGCCTGCTGAAGAGACGGAAGACTCCTTCCCGAAATATGCGGGAAATGTTCCTATGGCACGAAAGGAAAGCGTGGCGTGGCGCATTAAAGGGGAGGCAGAAGCGGGAGGTTATCTTAATCTTACCTGTTTTAAGCTTCCTGTGGATAAGGTTTTGGAAAAAGCCCACGAATATAACACCACCGCCACAATATTTTTAAGTGCGGTATTGATGAAGGCTCTTTCTTATATGCAGCTTGAAAAAAATCCCGTGAGAAAAAAACAAAAGCCCGTAAAGCTTTTGATTCCAATAAATTTGAGAAGTCTTTTCGAAAGCAAAACTTTAAGAAACTTTGCTATGTACACAATCCCGGAAATTGACCCGAGGCACGGAGATTATACCCTGGATGAAATTATAAAGGTGATTTATCACAAACTGGGAACAGAAGTCACAAAAAAGCATATGGGCGCTGTTATTGCTGCAAATGTAAAGGACGAGAAAAACCTCTTTTTAAGGCTTGTGCCCCTTCCGATAAAAAATATAGTGATGAAGGCGGTATATGACAGTGTGGGTGAAGTAACATCCTGTCTTAACCTTTCAAATCTGGGACTTGTGAAAATTCCCGATGTTATGAAAAAATACATAACCAGGATGGATTTTATTTTAGGCGTTCAGTCGGCAACTCCCAACAACTGCGGGGTTTTGTCCTATGACGATACGGTGTACATCAACTTTATAAGAAATATAAGGGAAAGTGACCTTGAAAAACACTTTTACAGGGCACTTAAAGAGCTTGGAATAGAAGCTGTTTTAGAGAGCAACAGAAGGTGAAATTAAAATGTATTGTATTAATTGCGGCATAAAGCTTGAAAAAAGTGAATAAAAATGTACCAAA
>JAUNRD010000195.1:0-852 GCA_030535815.1 Clostridia bacterium | reverse complement strand
GGTTGTGTGCCATCCCGATTTCATCCCCGAAAAGGAAACGGGGCTTTTTCCAAAGGGAAGATTGCCTGAGAAAAAGCACCGATCCAAGGCGTTCAACGGAGCGGTTATCATAATGTTTTTAATTCCCGCGGTGGTTTCCTTCCTGGCGGATTTTCACTTTGACGGGAAGGTGAGCTGGTTTGCCTATGTTTTCGGTGCCCTCATTATGGGCTATACTGCCATTGCGCTTCCCTTATGGTTTGAAAAGCCAAACCCTGTAATATTCACACCCTGCGTGGCGGCGGAGGCAATAGGCTATCTTTTATACATAAACTGTATGACCGGCGGCGACTGGTTTTTAAGCTTTGCTTTTCCCGTAGCAGGCGGTTTCGGTCTTATTATAACGGCTGTTGTAACGCTTCTTTACTATCTGAAAAAAGGAAAGCTTTACATCTTTGGAGGGGCCTTTATACTGACCGGAGGATTTATTATGCTGACAGAGTTTTTTCTGACCATTACTTTTGATATAAAATTTTTGGGCTGGTCTATTTATCCTCTTACGACACTTTTAATGCTTGGCGGACTTCTTTTATATCTTGCAATAAATAAATCCGCAAGGGAAACAATGGAAAGAAAGCTTTTCTTTTAATAAAGGGGTGTTTTTATGTGGTTTGTTTTAGCACTTTTATCCGCCGTTTTTGCGGCACTTACATCAATTCTTGCCAAGGTGGGAATTGACGGGGTAAACTCAAATCTTGCAACGGCAATAAGAACATTGGTTGTACTCATAATGGCGTGGGGAATGGTATTTCTGACAGATGCCCAGAAGGGACTTTCAGGAATCAGCACAAAAAGCTGGGTGTTTTTAATTCT
>JAUNRD010000194.1:251-4444 GCA_030535815.1 Clostridia bacterium | reverse complement strand
GCTACCAAGGTTTCATCCATATGTATTCTCGGATTTTTGCTTCCCAGATGATTTATTTTAAGGTTCTGAAGAGGCTCAATAACCTCCGGTGATATAAGATGAACGTCATCCGCGATTCCCGTTATTTCCTTAAGTGCATTAAGCAGTGCCGCACTGGATGCTCCAAGAAGCGAGGAGGTTTTTCCCGTTACAATCTTGCCGTCTGTAAGCTGGATTGCACAAACGGGGCCTTTGGAAATTTCCGCCTTCTTAAGCGCCGCCTCTGCAACCTTTCGGTCAAGGGTGCTTACCTCAGCCTGCTTCATAATAAGCTCCATTTTTCTTATAACGTCAATGTCGCACTTTCCGTTGGTTTTATCCTTTAATACCTGATAGTATCTTCTTACAATTTCTTCCTTTGATGCCTGACGGACAACCTCGTCGTCGATTATACAGTTTCCCGCCATATTAACGCCCATATCCGTAGGTGATTTATAGGGGCTTTCCCCCATTATCTTTTCAAACATTGCATTAAGAACAGGAAAAATTTCAATATCTCTGTTGTAGTTTACTGCGGTTTCACCGTATGCCTCAAGATGGAAGGGGTCAATCATATTGACATCATTCAAGTCCACCGTTGCGGCTTCATAAGCCAGATTTACGTGATGCTTTAAGGGAAGGTTCCATATAGGGAAGGTTTCAAACTTGGCGTAGCCCGCCTTTACTCCCCTCTTGTTTTCGTGATAGAGCTGAGATAAGCAGGTTGCCATTTTTCCGCTTCCGGGGCCCGGTGCGGTTACAACAACGATGGGCCGCTCGGTTTCGATATAATCGTTTTTGCCGTAGCCCTCGTCGCTCACGATTAATTCCACATTAGAAGGATATCCTTCGATCGGATAATGGAGGAATACCTTCATTCCCATATTTTCAAGCTTCTTCTTAAAAACGTCTGCCGCTGCCTGACCGCTATACTGAGTTATAACAACGCTTCCTACCTTAAGACCGAGGCCTTTGAAGGCTTCGATAAGGCGGATTGTATCAAGGTCATAGGTTATGTTATAGTCGCTTCTCACCTTGTTTTTAACAATGTCGATGGCACTTATAGCGATGACGATTTCAAGCTTGTCCGATAAGTGCATAAGCATCTTCATTTTACTGTCAGGCTGAAAACCGGGAAGCACGCGGGATGCGTGATAGTCGTCAAAAAGCTTACCGCCAAGCTCCAGGTAAAGCTTGTCTCCAAACTCCTCAACACGTTTTCCGATATGCTCGGACTGCATCTTTATGTATTTTTCGTTGTCAAAGCCAATTTTCCTATTCATAAAAACTGCCTCACTTTATAACTCAATCTTAGATATTATAGCACAACTTAAAAATAAAAACAAGACATTTATTTAAATAAATGTCTTGTTTTATTCTGTTTAAAGACAGGACTTTATTATATCCAGAGCTTTCTTAAGCTCTTCCTTCTTTATGTTAAGCGGAGGAAGAAGTCTTACCTTGTTTTTTGCCTTTATTACAAGAACGCCTTTTCCCATACACTCTTTAATTACTTCGCCTGCATCCTTTTCGGTTTCTATGCCGATCATAAGTCCCTGACCCGAAACACTCTTAACGCCTTTCGCTCCCGTAAGTGCGGAGAAAATCATTTCGGATTTTTCCTTGACTTCGGATAAAAGCTTATCGTCAATTCTTTCAATTATGCTTACAGCGCCTGCCGCCGCAACCGGGTTTCCGCCGAAGGTTGAGCCGTGATCGCCGCTCTTTAACACATTTTCCGTTTTTTCAAACATCATACAGCATCCGATGGGGAGACCGCCGCCAAGTCCCTTTGCGGTGGTTACAACATCGGGTGTGATTCCGTAATTCATATAGGCATAAAGTGAACCGCATCTTCCGTTACCGGTCTGTACCTCGTCAACCATTACTAAGATGTCCTTTTCCTTTGCAATACGGCATACTTCTTTTACGAAATCTTCCGAAAGAGGCATAACGCCCCCTTCGCCCTGAACCATTTCCATCATAATTGCGGCGATAGTTTCCTTTTCGGTAAGCGCCTTGAATGCTTCAATATCCCCTGCATCTATATGTAAGAAGCCGTCCGGAAGGGGCAAAAATGACTTGTGAAAAACATCCTGCCCTGTTGCGGCAAGCGTCGCTAAAGTTCTTCCGTGAAAGCTGTTATTCAGGGTTATGATTTTTGCACCCTCAATCCCCTTATCCTCGGCATATTTTCTCGCAACCTTTATGGCGCATTCATTTGCCTCGGCACCGGAGTTTCCGAAAAACACCTTTTTCGCTCCCGTTTTTTCGCAAAGCATTTTTGCCAGTTTAACGCAAGGCTCGGTATAGTAAAGATTTGAAGTATGCTGAACCTTTGAAAGCTGGCACGTTACAGCTTTAACCCATTCATCATCAGAATAACCGAAGGCATTTACCGCAATTCCGCTTCCGAGATCGATATACTCTTTCCCCTCTTCGTCATAGCAAAGAGCACCCTTTCCCTTTACTATTGCAAGGGGGAAACGTGCATAGGTATTTGCAATATATTTATTGTCATCATTTATAATGCTCATAATCCTGCCTCACTTTTATCGCGGATAACCATTGTTCCCGCACCTTCGTCAGTAAGAGTTTCCAGAAGCAGTGCGTGGGGCACTCTTCCGTCCAGAATGGTAACTCTTTCAACACCCATATTGATTGCCTCGATACAGCATTCAACCTTGGGAATCATCCCGCCGCAGATTATTCCGTCGGCAAATAAGGTTTTCGCCTCCGCTATATCCATACAGTGGATAACAGAATCGGGATCGTCCTTGTCGCGGAGAACGCCTGTTATATCCGTCATTGAGATAAGTCTTTCAGCCTTAAGCGCACCTGCGATGAATGCCGCCGCCGTATCTGCGTTTATGTTGTAGGTGTTACCCTCCATATCGCATCCTACCGTGGAAACGATGGGAATATAGCCCTTTTCTATCAAATCGCATACAGGCTCGGTATTAACCTTTGTTATTGTCCCCACATAGCCGTAGCGCTCGTCCTTCATTTCTGCCTCAATCATATGGCCGTCAATACCGGAAATACCCATAGCCTTGCCGCCCTTCTGTTCAATAAGGCTTACAAGGTTTTTATTGATTTTTCCGGCTAAAATCATCTGCACAATGTCAACGGTTTCCTTGTCTGTTACACGAAGACCGTCCAGAAACACGGATTCTTTTCCGATTTTTTTAAGCATATCGCTTATTTCCGGGCCTCCGCCGTGAACCACAACAACCTTTACTCCGATTAAGTGAAGAAGAACAATATCTTCCATAACCTGCTGTTTAAGCTCTTCGTTTATCATTGCATTTCCGCCGTATTTTACCACAACGATTTTGCCGTAATACTGCTGAATATAAGGAAGTGCCTGAGTTAATATTTCAGCCCTCTGGGCGTTTGTTACTTTAAGTTCCATCATTAGTCCCCCACTTTTATCAGGTTCTGTAGTCGCCGTTTATTTTAACGTAATCGTATGTAAGGTCGCATCCCCATGCAACAGAATCAGCTTCTCCGTCATTTAAGTCAACTAAAATATCAATTTCCTTCTCTAAAAGGATTTCCTTTGCGATTTCTTCGGAGAAGTCAACTCCCGCGCCGTCCTTACAAACAAGGATTTTGCCCTTGGGAGATGAAAAGTGAACATCAACCTTATTTACATCAATATCAGCACCGCTGTAGCCTAAAGCACAAAGCACTCTTCCCCAGTTTGCATCGGCACCGAACATTGCCGCCTTTGTAAGGGATGAGCAGATAACGCTCTTTGCGGCAGTCTTTGCAGCCTCCTTGGTCTTTGCGCCTGTTACGATACACTGAAGAAGCTTTGTTGCGCCCTCACCGTCACCTGCAATCATTCTGCAAAGCTGTACGGTTAAAGTATTAAGCGCCTTACAGAAGGTAGCAAAGTCTTCTCCTTCTTCTGTGATTTCCTTATTCCCAGCCATACCGTTTGCCATAACGGCAACCATATCGTTTGTGGATGTATCGCCGTCAATACTCAACATATTGAAGGTTTCCGTTATATCACCGGAAAGTGCCTTATGAAGCATTTTTGCGCTTATTGCAGCATCTGTTGTGATAAACACAAGCATTGTCGCCATATTAGGGTGAATCATACCGCTTCCCTTTGCGATACCGCCCATTTTGCACTCTACTCCGCCTATACAGAAGCTTACAGC
>JAUNRD010000194.1:0-241 GCA_030535815.1 Clostridia bacterium | reverse complement strand
GCAACTTCCTTTTTAACGGTGTCTGTTGTCATAATACCTTCTGCCGCATCAAGTCCGTCGCACTTAAGATTAGCGCAAAGAGAAGGAATTCCTTCCTTTATGGGAGTTATGTCAAGCTTCTGACCAATAACGCCGGTGGATGCAACAATTATATCATCCTTATTTATCTTAAGCTCGTCAGCAATTAATGCACTCATATTCTCGGCAACTTCAATACCGTCGGCGTTACAGGTATTGGCGT
>JAUNRD010000193.1 GCA_030535815.1 Clostridia bacterium | reverse complement strand
ATCTTCTTTTGCAACAACGATGCTCATACCTACACCCATATTAAAGGTGTTAAACATATCGTGCTCGGAAATACCGCCCTTTTCCTGTAAGAGCTTAAAGATGGGAAGAACCTTTACGGCATTCTTATCTATCTTTGCACCGAAGCCATCGGGAATGCTTCTCGGAATGTTTTCATAGAAGCCGCCGCCCGTAATGTGGGAAATCGCTCTTACCTTTGCCTTTTCAAGAAGGGCAAGAACGGGCTTAACATAAATTTTTGTAGGTGTCAAAAGGGTTTCGCCAAGGCTCTTTCCGCCGAGAGCTTCGATGGGAGTCTTAAGGTCAGCATTTTCAACGTCAAATACCTTTCTCACCAGAGAAAAGCCGTTTGAGTGAACACCGCTTGAAGGAAGGGCGATTACAACGTCTCCTTCTTCCATTTTCTTGTTATCTATAATCTTTGTCTTGTCAACAACGCCTGTTGAGTAACCTGCAAGGTCGTATTCGTCAACGGGATAGAATCCGGGCATTTCCGCTGTTTCACCGCCGATTAATGCTGCACCTGCCTGAACGCATCCTTCTGCAACACCCTTAACGATGTCTGCTATTCTTTCGGGGATATTCTTTCCGCAGGCAATATAGTCAAGGAAGAATAAGGGCTTTGCGCCGCAGCAGATAATGTCGTTTACACACATTGCAACGCAGTCGATACCAACTGTGTCGTGCTTGTCCATAAGGAAAGCAATTTTTAATTTTGTTCCGACACCGTCTGTTCCGCTTACCAAAACGGGCTTCTTAATACCCTCAAGATCAAGCTCGAAAAGACCGCCGAAGCCGCCCACATCGGAGCATACACCCTTTGTCATTGTTTTTGCGATGTGGCTTTTCATAAGCTCAACTGCTTTGTAACCTGCCGTAATATCAACACCTGCTGCTGCATAGCTGTCAGATTTAGATTTCATATTCATATTAATTACTCCTTTCCGTTCCAACAATAAGTACATAATTTACAAGGCTCTAAGCCTATTGCTTTTATAAGTCCTTCCAGGGACTGGAATTCAAGGGATGCAAAGTTGAACTTTTCGCATATTTTCTTTCTTAATGCCTTTCCTCTTTCTGTAGAAAAGTCGCTGTATTCCTCAATATACTTTTCGCCTTCTTCTCCCTCAAGCTCTAAAATAATATTTCGTGCAATCAGGTCATAATCTCCCGTACCTCTTGAGAAATTCAAAAATTTGCATCCATACATAATCGGAGGGCATGCAGAACGCATATGAACTGCCTTTGCACCGTTTTCATAGAGAAATTCAACGGTTTCACGAAGCTGTGTGCCTCTTACAATTGAGTCATCCACAAACATAAGACTCTTATCCTTTATAAGTTCGTGCACAGGAATCTGCTTCATTTTCGCAATCCTGTCTCTCTCCTTCTGCTTTGCGGGAGTAAAACTTCTGGCCCAGGTGGGAGTATATTTTATAAAAGGTCTTGCGAAGGGGATTCCGCTTTTATTTGCATAGCCTATTGCATGGGGAGTTCCCGAATCTGGAATTCCGCAGACAGAATCTATTCCTTCTGCATTACCCAGCATTTTATCGTTTTCAGCCATTATTTCACCGTTTTTATAGCGCATAGCTTCAACGTTTATTCCTTCATAGCTTGTGGCGGGATATCCGTAATAGCTCCAGAGGAAGGTACAGATTTTCATTTTTTCCCTTGCAGGAGACAATACCTTTATACCGTCGGGAGAAAGCTCCACAATCTCTCCGGGGCCAAGCTCTCTTTCGTCAACGTAGCCCAGCTTTTTATAGGCAAAGGATTCAAAGGATACACAGTAGCCGTCCTCACACTTACCTATCTGAACGGGAAGCCTTCCCACTCTGTCACGGGCGGCAATAATATGTCCGTCATTTTTAAGTAAAAGAAGCGATGCCGTTCCGTCGATTACGCTCTGTGCGTGTAATATACCTTCAACCAGGTCCTTTTTCTGTCCTATAAGTGATGCCACAATTTCAATGGAGTTTACGTTTCCGTTGGTCATTATGGCAAAGTGCCCGCCCCGCTCATTCAAATACTTCTCGATGATTTCCTCGGCATTGTTTATCCTTCCTATCATTGAAAGGGCATAAACCCCTGCCTCGGAACGAATCAAAAGAGGCTGAGGGTCCGTATCGCTTATGCATCCGATTGCCGCATTTCCCTCCATCTCATCGAATATATCTTCAAACTTTGTTCTGAAAGGTGAATTTTCTATGTTATGAATGTCTCTCTGAAGACCTTTTTTTACATCATATGCCGCCATACCGCCACGCTTTACGCCAAGATGCGAATGGTAGTCTGTCCCAAAAAACACGTCGCTTATGGCGTCGCTTTTTTTTGTTTCTCCGAAAAATACGCCCATAATGTTCCTCCTTGCTGTAATTTATGAGTTTTATTTGTTCATTTCCTCAGAAAGCGCCTTGTCTTTTTCCAATACCTTTTTTGCATCTTCAATTCTCTTTGCATCAAGCTTTGCGGCAAGGTCTTTATCCTCTACCGCAATAATCTGTGCAGCTAAAAGTGCCGCATTTCCCGCACCGTTTATCGCAACAGTAGCAACGGGAATGCCTGTAGGCATCTGAACGGTGGATAAAAGTGCATCCATTCCGTCAAGATTTGAGCTTTTGCAGGGGATTCCTATTACGGGAAGGGTTGTGTTTGCTGCAATAGCACCTGCCAGATGCGCCGCCATACCTGCCGCCGCAATAATTGCACCAAAACCGTTAGCTCTTGCATTTACTGCAAAATCTCTTGCTTCTACGGGCGTTCTGTGAGCAGAATATATATGTATTTCAAAAGGAATCCCGAGGGAGTCCAGCATATCTGTCGCTTTTTTAACGATAGGAAGGTCTGAATCGCTTCCCATTATAATTCCAACTTTTTTCATTTTTTCTACCTCATTTCCTGTGTTTTTTCTTAAAAAAACGCAAACTGGACACACTATCCCCTATGGGAGAGTGTGCCCAGACGGTCGGCTCTTAAGTAATTTCTGCTCCCCGGTGGTAACCCACCCAATCCGTCAGTTGCAGAAACCTTTTTATACATAGCATTTTAGCATAAAAAGCCATTTATGTCAAGACACACGCATTTTAATTTGCCTTATTTTACAGGCTGACTTGCTTCCTTCTGAATAACGTCGTGTGCGCCGCCTTCAATAATACTTGTGGAGCTTACAAGTGTGAGCTTTGCTTTTTGCTGAAGCTCGGGAATTGTAAGTGCTCCGCAGTTGCACATTGTGGACTTAACCTTGCTTAAGGAAAGTGCCACATTGTCCTTTAAGCTTCCTGCATAAGGAACATAGGAGTCAACGCCCTCTTCGAATGAAAGCTTCTTATCTCCGCCCAGGTCATATCTCTGCCAGTTTCTTGCGCGGGCACTTCCTTCGCCCCAGTATTCCTTATAATATGTTCCACCGATGCTTACTCTGTTTGAGGGGCTTTCGTCAAAACGTGCGAAATATCTTCCCAGCATTACGAAATCCGCACCCATTGCAAGAGCAAGTGTGATGTGGTGGTCGTAAACGATACCGCCGTCGGAGCATACGGGAATGTATACTCCCTTTTCCTTGAAGTATTCGTCTCTCGCCTTGCAAACCTCGATTAACGCTGTTGCCTGGCCACGGCCGATACCCTTTGTTTCTCTTGTTATGCAGATGGAGCCTCCGCCGATACCAACCTTGATAAAGTCAGCACCGCAGTCAGCTAAAAATCTGAAGCCGTCTGCATCAACTACGTTACCTGCGCCAACCTTTACGCTGTCGCCGTATTTTGCTCTTATCCATTCAATTGTAAGCTTCTGCCACTCGGAAAAGCCTTCGGAGGAGTCGATACATAAAACGTCAGCACCTGCTTCAACCAATGCAGGAACTCTTTCGGCATAATCTCTTGTGTTTATACCTGCACCAACCACATAGCGCTTTGATGCATCAAGAAGCTCATTGGGGTTCTGCTTATGTGTATCATAGTCCTTACGGAATACGAAATAGCAAAGCCTTCCTTCATCGTCAATTATGGGAAGGGAATTAAGCTTGTTATCCCAGATAATGTCATTTGCAACCTTTAAGGTTGTGCCTTCCTTTGCCACAACAAGCTTATCAAAGGGAGTCATAAAATCCTTAACCTTTGTGGAAGGATCCATACGGCTTACGCGGTAGTCTCTGCCGGTAACGATACCCACAAGCTTACCCTCAGGTGTTCCGTCCTCTGTAACGGCAACTGTGGAGTGGCCTGTCTTTTCCTTTAATGCAACAACGTCTGCAAGTGTGCCTTCGGGAGAAATGTTGGAATCGCTCTTTACAAAGCCTGCCTTATGGTTTTTAGCGCGCTTTACCATTGCGGCCTCGTCTTCAATTGTCTGAGAGCCGTAGATAAAGGATACGCCACCCTCTGTCGCAAGCGCAACAGCAAGTCTGTCACCTGATACAGACTGCATTATTGCAGAAACCATA
>JAUNRD010000192.1 GCA_030535815.1 Clostridia bacterium | reverse complement strand
GCATTATAAAGTCAAAGGTTGCAAGGGATAGCGAAAACTACTATTTCTATGCCGAAACATTGGAAGATATAAAGATAAACGAAGGCAAGAGCTTCCATCTTTATATTAATACCGACCGTAATCATGCAACAGGCTGGGAAGGATATGACTATGCTCTTAACTTAAATGCTATGGGAGCAGTTTCAGCCAATGCAGGCGGATACAACTGGAACGAAGTTGGCAAGGCAACCTACACAGTAAAGGGTAACGTCCTTCAGATAGCACTTCCAAAGAGCTTAATCGGCGGAGAGCTTGCTCAGTTTGAATTCAAGTGGGCAGATGCATCGGAAGAAAACGGCGACATTTTAAGATTTTACGAGCACGGCGTTGTTGCTCCCGCAGGTCGCTTTAACTACCTTTATACAACATTTGACTTAAAGACAATGACAGCTTCAGAAAGAGCGGCACTTTCCGGCACAACTGTTATAAAGGCAGGTTCTGCCAAAATGGCGGTATCGGGTGCTGTAATGAACGTTTATGAGCCCGACACAAGAATTTGTGCAAAGGATGTTAACGGCACAATTTATCTTCCCATGCCTGCGGTCGAGGAAATTTTAGGCTACGGCGTATCCAAGGTTTATATGGATGCGGAAGAAAAAATGGTACTTCTTAAAAACCACGGCCTTGAAAATGAAACAATCGTAAACGATATGCTCGTTTATGCAAGAGTGGGAGAAAATTTTGCTCACGTAAACGGAAAGTATACAAATCTTTCAAATACAATAATTGATGATAACGGATATATATTAATTCCCGTAAGCCTGCTGACAGAGTGTTTTGGCTTTAAGACAGTAACGCTTTCAAACGGAGCTGTTGCTTTGTCAAGAGCGGATATAAATACAACTGTTGCAGAAGCTGCGGCAACTTACTTAAACTAAAGGAGGGGACTTAAAATGAAGAAAATATTAGCTTGTTTACTTGCTCTTACCCTTGCAATGGGAACATTTATGTCCCTTGCGGCAGATAATGAATACACTGATAAAGCTTCCTGGGAAGTTACCGGCGAATCCTATCAGAATTCTGTGAAAAATATAATAGATGGCGATATAAACACCTACTGGCACTCATACTATGAGGCGGAAAACGGTGTAATTACAGCCCGCCACGAGGCACCCTACAGAATTACCGTGAAATTCCCCGATGTGCGTGATATATCCGGCTTTTGCTACACACCCCGACAGGATATGCAGCTTGGAAGAATCCACGGCTACACAATGTATCTTGCAGAAAATGAAACAGATACACCAGTTGCGGTGCACACGGGCTATATTGCAATAGGCTATAAGACAGAATATGTGGCAAACTTTGAGAAAACCTACAGGGCAAAGGTTGCAGTTCTTGAAATTTTTGCAAGCGAAGGAAAATACGGCACAGCGGCAGAGCTTGGATTCTTAAAAGGTAAAAACGGTGTTAAGCCTGATGGTGAGCCTATAAAGGAATTTACCGTTAACGGTGTGGACCTTAAGAAGAACGTTGATGGTGTTGATCTTGCGGGTGTTAAGGTTTCGGTTTCCAGCGTTGTTACGGATAACTTCTACAAGGCTGAAAATACCATTGACGGGGATAAGAGCACTTATTGGCACAGCTATGTAAGAAAGGCCGGAGATACAATAGGACTTCCGCCTTTCACAATGGAATACACCTTCCCGGCATCCACTGCAATATCGGGCGTTGTCTATGTGCCCCGTCAGGATATGAATGTGGGACGTGCCACAAAGTATAATATCTATGCAGCAAGTAGCGAAACATCTCCCTATGTGCTTATTTATAAAGGTGCGGCGACAGACGATGCCTCGGATAAGGTGGCTGAATTTTCAAAGAATATCGAAGTGAAAAAAGTCAAGTATGAAATTGTTGAAAGCTCGGCAAGCTACGGCACCTGCGCAGAAATGATATTTGCAAAGCCGAAGGACGGCGTTGATACAGTTTCTCCTGAAAACTATGCAGGCGTAGCTGATCTGGGTGAACCTGAAAAGGCAACAGACGAAGGTGCAAACAAGGCAAAGTGGGTAATTACAGGAAGCGGAGCAGACGATTCTCTCAAAAAGCTTATTGACGGAGACAGAAATTCCTACTGGCATTCAGCTTATACTGCGGAAGGCTCAACTATCGTAAGCCGTGATGAAGCACCTTTCAGACTTGCCTTTACTTTCCCCGTAACAAGAGAAATTTCTGCCATCGTATATTCACCCCGTCAGGACCTTGCAACAGGAAGATGGGAAGAATATAACATCTATGCAGCGGAAAATGATGATAAAACTCCCGTTCTGATAAAAAGCGGAACTATAAATGCAGAGGATAAAAACGATACTTATATAGACCAGGTCAGGGTGGAGTTGTTCCGGAAGGCAGCGCTATGGCAGCTCTTAGTGCAGGCAGTGAAAATACCTACTTAGGAAATGTTAAAGTAGTTCCTCAGAAAAACTGGACAGCGGTTGCATCCAATGCAAAGGAAGGGCAGCAACTTGACAGAGCACTGGACGGAAACAAGAAAAGCTACTGGCATTCCGATTACACCAACGAAGGCTCCACAATTACAAGCAAGGTAGATCCTCCTCACGATATGCTCTTTACGGCAAAAGAGGCCGTGGCACTTTCAGGCTTCGTTATGACTCCCCGTCAGGATTCTGTCGGAGGAAGGCCGACTTTATATGATGTTTATGTATCCGGCGATGATACAGGAGGATTTTATCACATCGGAGAATTTACCGGTGATAAAACTGAAAGAGATATGTATGTAGCATTCCATGCAAATGTCATCACTAAGCGTCTTAAGGTTGTGATAAAGGAAACTCCTGCAGGCTACGGAATGATGGCGGAAGTGAATTTCTTCGCGGCCGACGAAAAGCTTAAAACCGTGGAAGCTTCTGCATATGATTCGGTGAGAATACACGAAATTGAAAATGCAGTTATTGAAGATGCTGCAGGCGAGCAGATAAAGAAGCTTAATGACGGAATTTATACAACAAACTGGACAGGTAAGAAGGGTGATACCATAAAAATCACACTTCCCACCGAAACAGAAATTGCAGCAATTTCCGTATTCCCCTTAAGGCACTACGCATTCAGCGGTTTGTGGGAGGATTTTGACATAGCGGTAAGCACTGACGGTGAAAACTATGACCTTGCCTTAAGCGGAGGAAAGATGGAAAAGGCTCTTCGTGAGCAGATTATATATCTTCCTGCTCCCGCAAAGGCAAAGTATGTTGAAATTACAGTTTATACAGGAATGGGAGACAGTATATCGGCATCCGAAATTTCCGTTTACAGAAGTAAGGCAGGACAGGAAAGCTTCATAAAGTCAGAAAGTGAAAAGTATGTTCTTGCCATCGGAAAAAATGAGATTTTAGCTGAAAAGGCAGGAGAAGCTTACACAGTAACAAGCGATGTTGCGCCCTTTATAAAGAGCGATATCACATTTATTCCTCTTCGTGTTCTTCTTGAACAAATGGGAGCAACTATTACCTGGGACGGCGAAAAGCAGGAGATAGGCATAACCAAAGAAGACGGAAAAGGTAAAATTACCATAACAATGAGAATATGGGATGATCGTGTGTATGTATCCGACGGCGATCCTGCAAAGTACGACAAGGTAAGATACACCTTAATCGCACCTCCCAGAATTTACGACGGAAGAACCTTTATCCCCTTAAGATTCGTATCAGAAAACCTTGGCTACAAGGTGGAATGGAACGGCGAAACAAGGGAAATTACAATAACAAAATAAGCTCAAAAATAGAAAAAAGTACGGAAATACTGCTTCCGTACTTTTTTGATACGTAGAATGAGATTGACATAAATTTATATTTATGATATATTTTTAATGTATGTATCACAAATTGATACTTGTTAAAAATTACAATTTTATGAAAAGGAGTTTAAGCTTATGGCAGTAAAAAAAATACTTGCATTATTAACACTTCTTTGTCTTACAGCATCGCTTTTTGCATTTAATGTAAATGCAGAAGGGCTTACCAAAAATGTAACGGATGCAGAAGACAAGGGAACAGCACGCTTTGTTCAGGACGGCTATGCCATAATTGAAGATAAGGCATATTTAGGCTTTAAGAGCATTGATATGACCGGGATAAAATCTGTTACAATTAAAGCGTCCTGCTTGTTGCCCTATGGTTCCAACGGTGATGCTGTAAAGATTAAGGCAGATAAGCCCGACGGCGAGATACTTGGTTATGTACTCGTAAATGATGCCGGAAAAACGGAGTTTTCCGGAAATATAAAAGAAATTTCGGGAACACATGATATTTATCTCGGCTCCACATACGGAAGGGATAATTATGTTAAAATAAAGAGCATTACCTTCAATAAGGAAAGCTATACTCCTGAAATTCTGCCTGTGCCTGATGAAAATATTATAGATAACTATTCAGATACCTGGGCGGCAACCGACGACCTTGGACGAAAAGTTGCTTCCTTTGAA
>JAUNRD010000191.1 GCA_030535815.1 Clostridia bacterium | reverse complement strand
GTTATCCCAAGTCGTTGTAAGTCCGAGATAGCGGCAATCAAAATATGTCATAGGAACATAAGTTACATCTTTATAAACAATTAAAGGGAACTGCCGGTAATCACTTTCAACAATCTGACCGTTAAACGAAACATCAAAAACCGGCAGCACAGCATTTTCTTTTGCCAACACAGATATTGTAGGTAGCACCATTATAATAACTATCAAAACAACCAATATCTTTTTCATAAAAATACCGCCTTTCTTGATTTTTTCTATCTTGCAAATATCTTTACTTTGAATTTATGCTAAGCCCTGTTTCATTATCAAAATGGTATTCCCACCCGAATTCATCATGAGCATAGCGCCACGTCAGCGGGAAATATATCACATCGCGGAACTTAATGGGAGGATAAGGATCGTTTACCGCCACAACATCTTTTCCGTTTATGCTGAGAGAATGGTAGCATCTTTCTATAGTGTAAGCTTCATCATTTTTATTTTCCCAATCATAAGAGTTATACACTCCGCTGCCAGAAGCCTTATTCACCGTCATTTTATAATTATAATCGTCCCACAAGGTTTCCACGCCCAGAAACCTTGCATCGTGATAAGTCATAGGAAAGTATACAATGTTTCTGTACTGTAAAAACGGATATTGTCTGTAGCTATTATCTATTTTCTGCCCGTTTATCGTTAAATCAAAGGCAGGAAGATATGCTGTCAGACTTCCGGAGCCGTACGATGGTACCGTTTCATACTCCTCAGGTTCATAAATGCTTTCAGGGATCCCTTCAATCCAGTTTGCATCGGGATAAAATTCCTTTCCCTTTTCCCATCCGCTGTCTTTGTTATAATAGATATTTAATGTAAATCTTGCATCCATTATACGACTGTTGCTTTCTTCATATTCAATTTCAATATAAGGCCCTGTAAAAGCCAGCTCTGTCAAAGAGTCGCAGGCGCAGAATGCCATTTCACCTATACTTACAACATTTTCGGGAATTACAAGCTTACGAAGTCCCGTGCAAAACTGGAAAGCAAATTTCCCTATTCTTCCAAGGCCGCTTGGCAATTTTATGTATGTAATGCCCGCACAACCGTTAAATGCCGCGTCGCCTATTACCTTAAGCGACGAGGGAAGCACGGGATTTTTCAGATTTGTACACCCTTCAAAAGCCCGTGAGTCGATGGTCTGAAGCTCGGGGGAAAACCTGATATTCTCCAAAGCGGTGCAGTTTCTGAAGGCATATTTTCCTATGTATGTAGTTCCCGGATTTATTGTGACATACCGCAGTTTACTGCATCCGTGAAATGCCTCTTCTCCGATAGCCCTGATATTTACCGGCATTATAACATTTTCAAGATTTGTGCATTGACTGAATACACCCGATGACATACCCCGCACCGAAGAAATATCCGCATAGGTAAGCCAGGTGCAGTATGCAAAGCAACTGTCACCAAGATATTTAACGGAAGAAGGAAAGTTTCCTTCGTTTACCTTACTTCCCTTAAAAGCACAGGCACCAACGGATTCGATACTTTCCGGAAGCACAAGCTTATTCATATTTTTATAATAGAACACATAGTCACCGATGTGTGACACTCCGTCTTCTATATAAACATCATCATTGTCACTTTCTATGCGGTAAAAATAAAGAGCTGTTTTCGCTTTGTTGTAAAGCCTGCCGTTTTCAAAAACATAATTTTCGTTTTCGGCGGGAACAATTATTTCCTCAAGCATACTCATTTCTGCAAATTCACTGCCCCTGACAGAATCAATCCCGGAAGGCAGATTAATTTCTTTAATCGGGCAATGTGCAAAGACCTGTGCTTTCCCTTAAATTATCAGGCAGAGCTATCCCCGTAAGCGAAGTGCATCTGAAAAATGCCGAGCTTCCCAGCTTTTCAAGACTTTCGGGAAGCTTTACAGCTTCAATATCCACACAGTTTTGGAAAAAACCATCGGGAATGGATGTTATTCCCTCACCTATTATTACATTTCTTATAGGTCTGTCAATAAGCGCCTGAGGAACGGGACCTCCCGCATGGAGAGTTCCGATTTTATAATATCTGTACCAGGGAGTATCATATGAGGCCGTTTCTATCCTTCCGCTTCCTTTTATGGTAAGCGTTCCGTCTTCCGATAAATCCCATGACACGTTTTCGCAAAGTATACCGCTGTTCATTTCTTCTGCACATATATTCTGCACAGAAAAAACAGCAATCGCAATAAGAAGCAGTATTAAAAGCTTTTTCATAAAACCTCCTTAACGTTCTAATTCAACCCTGCAAAATTCTCCTGTTTCCACATTTCTGTAAATTAACGTATCTTCAAAAATAGTAATTGCCGTTGCCTTATCCGCACTTAAGAACGGTGCTTTTACATTGGCTGCATAGCCTTCGTTGGATGTGCTAAGCACTGCAAGCCTTACCTTCGGATTTTCCGAATTATCCTTTATAATCAGATATCCGTTCTCAACGCTTAAGGTAGTATCAGATGAAAAAGTCATAAGTCGCTTTCTGCCCTGAAAACTTGGCGGCACATTTCCGTTGGAATTTCCGTATACATCAAGATATGTGCCCTTATCATCCTTTGTAACAACATACATTCCCCAGAACGGGCTTTTTTCAATGAAAGCTTCATCTTCCTGCTTAATCTGTATCATATCAACAAAAGCCCCGGAATTTTCTCTTACTTCAAAATACTGTCCCGAATCAACATGGTATTGGTCAAGGCATCCTTCCTGAGTGTAAATAACCACCTGACCTCTTGTTACGCTGTCATATGCACAGAAATTATCAACATTATCTTCTATTTCCGAAATTTTTCCGCTTTCAGCATTTATGGAATACAGGATTTTAATTTCTTCTTCACCCTTATAACCGATTACATAAATGTTATCACCCACAATCTGCGGCGGGATGACTTCGCCCGATGAGTGTCGCCCGGGAGTACCGAAGGATATGCCGGGGATTTTAACCTCGGTTTTATCCTCTCCTACATAGTAGCAAAATTCCCATGTACCGGTAAAGAAGGATAACTCAGCCTTTATGCCATCACCATAGGCACGATAGTAACTAACCAGGCCCTCCTTACCATAACCACCCGGTTTTTTTGTCTCGGTAAGTGTTTTATCCTTGTTTATATAATATGTAACGTCCGTTCCCATAGTTGCACCGCCGCTGCGGTAGTTCAAAAATACCTTGCCATCTGAATATCCGAGTCCTGCGGGGCTTCCGCTTTCAATTTTGTGAATAATCTCCTGGTTATCAAGGTCATCAATGGGTGTTCTGTATATATTTCCGTTTGCCGAATTGTGATGATAATAATATTCTCCGTCACAGGTGAATCCTGAATAAGTACCAACCATTTCAAGTGCCGATAAATCAAGCATTTTAACTCTGTGGTTGGAGGAATTTATCATAAGTCCTTTTTCTGCGTCAAAAGAGTATTCCCAGCCGAATTCATCGTGGGCAAAACGCCAGGTAAGGGGAAAATACGTCACGTCACGGAAGGTTAAAAGCGGATATTCCTCCGCGGAATTATCTATCTTTTTCCCGTTTACGACTATGTTGAAACTGCATATTGCCACACTGTTTTTTACATCATTTTTCTTTTCGCTTTTATAAGACGTAAGAACAGAGCTTATATTTTCCTTTGATATGTTAAGCGTATTCGTTTCCCCGTCCCACCGGGCTTCTATTCCGAGATGACGGCTGTCAAAATAGGTCATGGGAAAATATGTGATATCTTTATATAAAAGAAGCGGATATTCCCTTTCTTCACTTTCAACCCTGTTACCATTGAAATGAACGTCAAATGAAGGAATTGTCGCAGTTTCCGTTGCGTATACCATCATCATGGATAATACCACGGAAGCAATTATCATAAGAGCCAATACTTTTTTCATTACATTACCGCCTTTCTTTTAAGGAGCGCCTTAAAGCTATCTCCCTACATTTCAATTTTATTTTATCATAAAATAATTTTCTTTACAATAGTTTTATCACCGCTCCCTATGTTATTTTTATGTTACATATTATAACATATTTTCATAACCGCTGTCAATATATAATATATGTGAGGTGATATGTTATGGAAGACAAGCTCATTATAAATAAAAAGACATTAAAAGGAGAAAACCTTTTCCATCCGCATAAAGGAAGAAACCGTTTCAAAGCTTAACAAGCTTTCGGACGAAACAAACCGCTCAAGAAACGAGCTTATTAACATTTTACTTGACTATGCTATTGACAACTGCAAGGTGAAATGAAAAATCCGCAACGATTGTTGCGGATTTTTTTATTTACAAAACCATAAGTAGTGTTCCTATTCCGATAAAGATGCATCCTGCCACGGATTTTACCGTCATTTTTTCGTGAAGGAACAAAAACGCAAGGATAAGTGTAATTACCACACTCATTTTATCAATGGGAACAACCTTACTTGCCTCGCCTATCTGCAATGCCTTGTAATAGCAAAGCCAGGAAGCACCCGTTGCAAGGCCTGACAGAA
>JAUNRD010000190.1:2982-4503 GCA_030535815.1 Clostridia bacterium | reverse complement strand
AACAGCAATATTTACTTCCTTGCCTGCAATTTCAAGAGTAGCAGTCTTAACGCCCTTTGTTCCTCTTACAGCTTTGAAGTCGATGTTTTCAAGAGTCTTACCTGTAAGAACTTCGGAAACTGTACGAAGAGCTGCTTCCATAACACCGCCGGTTGCACCGAAGATAACGCCTGCACCTGTTGCATCGCCGAAGGGCTGATCAAAGTGCTCGTCGTCAAGTCCTGCAAAGTCGATACCCGCAGACTTAATCATTCTTGCAAGCTCTCTTGTTGTGATGGAAACATCAATGTCGGGACCGTGTCCGCCGTCAGCCATTTCGGGACGGGATGCCTCAAACTTCTTGGAAGTACAGGGCATTACAGCTACAACGAAAATCTTATCGGGATCAATCTTGTTCTTCTTGCAGTAGTAAGTCTTAAGGATTGCGCCGAACATCTCCATGGGAGACTTAGCAGAAGACAGATTATCAATAAATTCGGGATAATATGTCTCGCAATACTTAACCCAACCGGGGCTGCAGGAAGTGATGAGAGGAAGATTCTTACCTTCGGTAAATCTCTTAATGAACTCTGTTCCCTCTTCCATAATTGTAAGGTCAGCACCTGTATCGGTATCAAATACCTTATCAGCACCGAGCTGTCTGATCGCTGCAACCATCTTACCTGTTGTGGGAGTACCTGCCTTGAAGCCGAACTCTTCACCGATTGCTGCTCTTACAGCGGGAGCTGTCTGGAATACAACGTGCTTGTCGGGATCGTTGATTGCTGCCCAAACCTTAGCGGTGTCATCCTTTTCGTGAAGAGCACCTGTGGGACAAGCAACGATACACTGACCGCAGTAGATACAGGGAGTTTCTGCAACAGGAAGGTCAAATGCTCCGCCGATGTTTGTAGCGAAACCTCTTTCCTTTGCCTGAATTACGCTGATTTCCTGATTGTCGCAGGCAGCGATACATCTTCTGCAAAGTACGCACTTGTTGTTATTTCTTACAAGTGAAGGAGAAGATGAATCGATTTCATACTTTGTGTTTTCTTCTTCAGAACCGAATCTTACGCTTGTAATGCCAAGGTCTTCGGAAAGCTTCTGAAGTTCGCAGTTACCGTTTCTGATGCAGGTAAGACACTTCTTGTCGTGGTTGGAAAGGATAAGCTCAAGAGTAGCCTTTCTTGCACTTCTTACCTTTGCAGAATTTGTATAAACTTCGAGTCCCTCGGAAACGGGATATACGCAGGCAGCCTGAAGAGCTCTTGCACCCTTAACTTCAACTACGCACATTCTGCACGCACCGATTTCATTTAAGTCCTTAAGATAGCACAGTGTGGGGATATGAATCTTAGCCTCTTTAGCAGCCTGAAGAATGGTATAACCCTCGGGAACTGTAATATCTTTGCCGTTTATCTTTAAATTAATCATATTTTTTGCCATGATAATCCACTCCCTTTCTTATTTCTTCACTACTGCGCCGAATTTACATGTATCAATACATACGCCGCACTTAATACACTTATTGGGATCAATTGT
>JAUNRD010000190.1:0-2972 GCA_030535815.1 Clostridia bacterium | reverse complement strand
GACTCTTGATTTCGCCTGTGATAGCACCAACGGGGCACTTTCTTGCACAAGCTGAGCAACCCTTACACTTATCAGCTTCGATTTCATAACGAACAAGCTTCTTACATACTCCTGCAGGACAAGTCTTGTCAACAACGTGAGCGATATACTCGTCTCTGAAGTAACGGAGTGTGCTGAGTACGGGGTTGGGAGCTGTCTGTCCAAGTCCGCAGAAAGCACTTGTTGTAATTGTTGAAGCAAGCTCTTCAAGAGTATCGATATCTTCGAGTGTTCCCTTACCTTCGGTAATCTTTTCAAGAATTTCAAGCATTCTCTTTGTACCGATACGGCAGGGTGCGCACTTACCGCAGGATTCATCAACTGTAAATTCGAGGAAGAACTTAGCGATGTCAACCATACAGGTGTCTTCGTCCATAACGATAAGACCGCCGGAACCCATCATAGAACCGATTGCGATTAAGTTATCGTAGTCTATCGGAACATCAAGGTGTTCAGCAGGAATACATCCGCCGGAAGGTCCGCCTGTCTGAGCAGCCTTGAACTTCTTACCGTTGGGAATACCGCCGCCGATTTCGTAGATAACTTCACGGAGTGTTGTACCCATGGGGATTTCAACAAGACCTGTGTTGTTGATCTTACCACCGAGCGCGAATACCTTTGTACCCTTGCTCTTCTCTGTACCCATGGAAGCAAACCATTCAGCACCGTTTAAGATAATCTGAGTAATGTTTGCATAGGTTTCAACGTTGTTAAGAAGAGTGGGCTTATCGAATAATCCCTTGATTGCGGGGAACGGAGGTCTGCACTTGGGCTCACCTCTGTGTCCTTCAATGGAGCGCATAAGAGCAGTTTCTTCACCGCATACGAATGCACCTGCACCAAGACGGATTTCAAGGTCAAAATTAAAGCCTGTATTAAAGATGTTTTTACCTAAAAGACCGTATTCCTTCGCCTGATTTATTGCAATCTGCAATCTCTTAACAGCAATGGGATACTCTGCTCTTACATAGATATAACCCTGGTCAGCGCCAACTGCATAAGCTGCAATTGCCATTGCCTCGATAAGACAGTGGGGATCGCCTTCCAGAACGCTTCTGTCCATGAATGCACCGGGGTCACCCTCGTCCGCATTACATGCAACAATCTTCTGTTTGCCGGGTGCGCCTGCAGTAAACTGCCATTTTCTTCCTGTGGGGAAGCCTGCGCCACCACGTCCTCTTAAGCCTGATGCTAAAATAACATCAATAACTTCCTGAGGCTTCATTTCGGTAAGAACCTTACCGAGTGCCTGATAACCGTCCATTGCGATATACTCGTCAATGTTTTCGGGGTCGATAACACCGCAGTTACGGAGAGCTACTCTCTTCTGGCTCTTGTAGAAGCCAACTTCGTTAAGGCTCTTGATGTTATCTTCTTCAACTGTTTCAGAATAAAGGAGTCTCTTAACAATACGTCCCTTTAAGAGATGTTCCTCAACTATTTCCTTTACGTCTTCTTTTTCTACTCTGCTGTAGAATGCGCCTTCGGGATATACAACCACAATGGGACCTAATGCGCAAAGACCAAAGCATCCGGTTTTGATAACCTTGATTTCCTTATCAAGGCCAAAAACTTTCAGCTGTTCTTCCATTTCAGCTATGATACCTTCGCTGCCGGAAGATGTACAGCCTGTACCGCCACAGCACAGAACGTGTCCTCTTACCATATCCATACTAACACCGATCCTTTCTCCTAACGAATATTATTTTTCGGCAGCGCCGATTGTATACTGGTTAACTGCACGGCCGTTAACGATGTGCTCTGCAACTACTTCAACAGCCTTTTTAGCGTCCATCTTTACATAGGTAACCTTTTCTTCTCCGGGCATATAAACCTCAACGATGGGCTCAAGTCTGCATACGCCGATGCATCCTGTCTGAGTTACTGCAACGTTACCTAATCCGCGCTTGGAAATTTCTTCCATAAAAGCGTTCATAACGGGACGAGCACCTGCTGCAATACCGCAAGTTGCCATACCGATAACTATACGGATATTGTCGCCTTCTTTTCTCATAACAACGTTATTGATTGTCTTGTTTCTTATTGCCTGAAGTTCTGCTAAACTCTTCATTAATTATACATCCTTTCTTTAAGGAGATTAAACTTCCTTATTAATAAGCTCGCTTTCTCCCTCTTTAAGATATTCCGAGAGCCACATATATACATCCGGCTCCGAAAGAGAAACTCCGCCCAATATCTTTTTGATTTCCCTTGTGTCAAGCATAAACTCATTATCATCTACTTTGTGCACATAAAGAAAATCAACATTTTCATAGCTCGTTACCATGCCGAGCATTGTCTCTGCCATATCCCCTAAGGGCTGGCGGTCAATACTGCTTAAAACGAATACCGCGGTAAGTGTAGTTCCTACACCAAGCTCTGACTCAAGTTTAAGGCTTCCGCCAGTGTTTTCCGCCGCCATCTTTATAAGCGGAATACCGAGGCCGACTTTTCTTGTAGTCCTTCCGGTTGTAAAAGGATCAACAACCCTTTTAACCAGCTCTTCGCTCATTCCTTTGCCGTTATCCGCGATTATTACAGTAAGCGTGTCCGCTTTTTTGTTTTCATCGACGGTGATTTCAACCAGGGATGCGTTTGCAGTAATCGAGTTCTGCGCGATATCCAGAATGTGTAACGATATCTCTCTCATAATTAATATTTAGCTATAATTCCGGGAACGTCGTCTGCAGTGATTCTGCCGTAAACGTCGTCATTGATAGTCATTACCGGAGCAAGACCGCATGCGCCGATACAACGAGTAGCCTCGATAGAGAACTTACGGTCAGCTGTGCACTCACCTACGCCGATACCTAAAATTTCCTGTGCCTTGTTGATAATGTCGCCGGAGCCCTTAACATAGCAAGCTGTTCCGAGACATACAGCCAGGTTATAATCTCCCTTAGGATTGAGTGTGAATCTTGCATAGAAGGTAA
>JAUNRD010000189.1 GCA_030535815.1 Clostridia bacterium | reverse complement strand
GAAAATGGCAATTTAATTTAGAATTGTCATTTTCTTTTTATCAAATATGGGTTTTGATTGGAGTTTTATTGGAAATGACAGAATTTATAACAGTACTGGAAATAATAGGAACAATTGCATTTTCGGTATCAGGGGCTTTGATTGCGTGCGGTGCCGGTCTTGACATATTCGGAGTGGTTTTTTTAGGATGCATTACAGCAATTGGCGGCGGAATGGTTAGGGATATTCTTTTAGGAATTCATCCGCCAATGATTTTTTTGAATCATATAATCTTTGTAATCGCTGTGCTGTCAGCTATTGTTGTATTTATTGCTGCGTATATAAATAAAGAAAAATTCAAGATTTTTAAGTCAAAAATTGATTGTGTAAACAATTATTTTGATGCAGTTGGGTTGGCAGCATTTTCTGCAACAGGAGCAGAAGTTGGTTTCATACAGGGGTATTCAGATAATGCGCTTATTATAGTAATTGCTGGTATGATTACCGGCGTCGGCGGAGGAATTATGCGCGACATATTGATTGATACAACACCTTATGTTTTTAAAAAGCATATTTACGCTTTAGCTTCGGTTTTTGGCAGCTTGTTATATTATTTTTTAAGGCAATTTCTTGATAATATTTCCCTTGCATCTGCACTTGCTATGCTTTCTGTAATCATTATAAGGATTCTGGCAACAAAATACTGTTGGAGTTTACCTAAAGTATCAATATCAATGAGTAATGAATTGAACAATAAAAATATCAATTTCAACAAGCAACAGGACGATGAGGCTCTCCTATAGTACACGTCGAACTCCTGTAATACCAAAGCGAATTTTATTGACAAATTTACTCATGTCATCGTCAATATAGGTAATTTTGTCAACAGAACAGATAAAATACGAAATTTTTTCAATAAAAATTTGTTGTCCCCTATTGACAACAGTCGTGTCGGGTTCACCTTTAGTTCAGAACGGTAAACTGATAGGTGCAGTTACTCACGTATTTGTAAATGATCCAACGAGAGGTTATGGAATATTTATAGAAAACATGTTATCTAAAGAATAAAAACAGAAAACTAAGAGCAGAATTTAATCAAAAATCAAGTTTGGTTAAGTTCTGCTCTTTTTATGCGCTGTTCGTTGAAATAATTATTGTGACATGCTAAAATTTATTTAAATCCGATAAGGAGCTGATAAAATGGATATAACCGATAAAAAAATACTTAAAATTCTCTCGGAAAACGCAAATACCACGGCGACGGAAACAAGCGCTATAGTAAATCTTTCCACCCCGTTTTATTGACAAAAGCCTTAAGATATGGTATTCTTTTTTTGTTATAAAGTAAAAAGGGGGCGCTATAATGTCGGCTCTTTTAGGTATAGATATAGGAAGCACAAATATAAGTGCGGTGGTTTATGACTCCGCTTTGAGAAAAGTTATTTATACAAGGACAGTTTCAAACAGTTCAAAATTTGAAACGGACGATGACCTTGCTGAATTTGATGCAAAAAAGATAATTGAAATATCCCTTTCTCTGGCAAATGAGCTAACGGAAAAAATCCCCGATATCAAAGCAATCGGCATAACCGGGCAGATGCACGGAGTGGTGTATCTGTCAAGGTCGGGAGAAATAGTATCTCCTCTTTACAGCTGGCAGGATAAAAGAGGAAACAGAGCCTTTTTTGAAAGCAAAACCTACTGCGACGAAATAAAGGAAAGAACGGGCGAAAGCGTAAACTCAGGCTATGGCTTTGCCACTCTTTTCTACAATAAAATAAACGGCATTGAGGATAAGGGTGCATACACTTTCTGCTCAATTGCGGATGCATTGGTAATGGCACTGACGAAAAGAAAAACGCCAATCATTCACCCGTCCTTTGCCGCATCCTTCGGGCTTTTTGATGTTAAGGAAAACTGCTTTTTAAAAAAGGCGGTAAATGCGCTTGAGCTTTCTCATCTTGCACTTCCCGAAATTTCGGAAGATACTGTGGCGGGATACTTTAATGGCATCCCTGTAAGCGTTGCCATTGGCGACAATCAGGCAAGCTTTTTCGGAAGTGTAAAAGATAACAAAGGCGCGCTTATCAACTTCGGAACGGGAAGTCAGATTTCCGTGGTGACGGAGGATTTTAAAACTGCGGAAAAGGGGCTTGAAGTCCGCCCCTACTTGTTCGGAAAATATCTTCTTTGCGGCTCTGCACTTTGTGGTGGAAAGGCATATGCCATCCTTGAAAATTTCTTTTCGGAATATGCAAAGGCGATAGGTATAAATGAAAAACAGTATGAAACTATGAACGCCCTTGCTCAAAAAGCCTATGAAAAAGGGGAAGCACTTAAAGTTTTACCCCTATTTTGCGGAACAAGGGAAAATCCCGACTTAAGGGGAAGCATAGCGGATATAAGCGACTTTAACTTTACCCCCGGAAACCTCCTTTTAGGAACACTTTACGGAATGGTAAATGAGCTTAAAGGCTATTTTGACCTGATGGGTATAAACGCTGAAAAACTTACCGCATCGGGAAATGCGGTTAAGAAAAACGAAGTGCTTAAAAAGGTAATAAAAGATGTTTTCAGCCTGCCTTTGAGCCTTACGGAAAACGATGAAGAAGCCGCAAGCGGCGCGGCAATGTATGCAGGTGTAGCGGCAGATGAAAAAATATAAGGAGTGTTTCTATGGCAACTTATTATATTGATTTAAAAGAAGGTAAAACCGAAAACGACGGCTTGAGTGAAAAAACGCCTGCCAAAGATATTTTTTCGCTCGGCGTAAAGCCCGGGGATAAGGTGCTTTTTAAGAGGGGTACGTTTTACAGAGGGAATTTAGATGCCGTATGGGGAGAAAAGGGAAATGTAATAACCTACGGTGCCTACGGCGAAGGGGAAAACCCCATATTCTGCGGTTCAAAAGACTATTCTTCTCCCGATTTATGGGTGGAAGAAAAGGAAAACATATGGCGCTATGTGGGTTTTGAAACCGACGAGCCCTGCAACTTGATTTTCAATTACGGTGAATCCTGCGGAAATCTCCGCTGGAGCCTATCTGACCTTAAAAATCAGGGCGAGTGGTACGATGACGACCTTGGCAAGGGGAATTTAAGAAAACAGAAAAGGCTTTCTCAGTATGAGTGGGAAGAAAAAGAAGTGCCCGAAGGCTACAAACGCCCCTTGTATCTCTATTCCGTGGGCAATCCCGGTAAGGTTTATTCCCATATCGAGTGCGCTCTTTACGGAAAGTTTGCTCTCTGCTGGGCAAACTATGCAAAAATCTGCGACATAACATTTATAAACAGCGGCGTTCACGGCATAAAGGGCGATAACGAGCTTACGGTGGAAAGATGCGAATTTCATTTCCTTGGCGGTGCGGTTTTCAGCCGTGCCCAGAGAATAAGGCTTGGTAACGGCGTTGAAGCCTGGCAGCATATGGGAAAAATTACGGTAAAAGACTGTCTTTTCAACAACATTTACGACTCCTGCATAACCCACCAGGGCTTTGCGGGCACAACTCCCGCAACGGATGTTACTTACTGCCACAACCTTTTTATGAATTACGGAATGGCGGCATATGAGGTAAGGGATTTTATTCCAATCCGCGCAAAATTCAACGACAACATCTGCATAAATGCAGGTGGCGGCTTTTCGCCCCAGGGCGAGGAAGCACCGAGAATGTCTGAAATATGGCCCTTTCCTATGGGACATCACGTATTTTTGTGGCGTATGGCTAAAAAGACGGAGGATAGGGACGCAGGGCTTGAAATAAAGCGTAACATTTTCCATAATGCCAAGGTCGGGGCGGCAATTTTCTCATTTATCTTAAAAGAACCCGAAAGCCAGCTTTTAATCGACGAAAACGTGTATTACACCGAGTCTGAAAACCTTTTAAACCGCTTCGGTGATAAAAGCTATGCACCATCCGATTTTGAGCTTTTCAAAAAGGAAACAGGCCTTGAAGCAAGCGGAAGATATGAAAAAACCGACATAAGAAAAGCAATTAACACCTGGCTTTCTGAGTGCGGCAAGGGTTTTCTTACGGAAAGTGCGGCAAAGCTTTACGGAATATAAAAGCAATTGGATTAAAATATTCTTTACAAGGAAAGCTTTTTGTGGTAAGATATGAAAAAGGAGTTGAAAGCAATGAAGAGAATTACAGCACTTTTAATTATTGTTTTTATGGTTACATCTTTGACAACAGTTGCTGTAGGGGCATATAACGTGGGCGATGTTATAGGATATGCGCAGCCTACCGATATCATAGCAACAATCAACGGCTATCAGCTTAAATCATATAATGTTGAAGGATATACCTATATTGTTGCAGAAGATTTGAGATATTACGGTATGAAGGTTGTATACGATGACAGCACCAGAACACTGGGTGTATACAAGGATGAGGCTGTTACCGGGATAAATCCTCCGATGACTAATGCAAACTACTGGGAACTTGGAGCTCCGAGCACGAAAAAGAATATTTTATATACTGATATTGTTACATATGTGGCAGATAACTATGTTACAAGCTACAATATCGACGGTGCAACAATTATCAGATTT
>JAUNRD010000188.1 GCA_030535815.1 Clostridia bacterium | reverse complement strand
AAGCCGAGCACCCGGAAGGATAATTTATCACTCATTTTCCTCTTCCTCCTCTATTTCAACAATTTCGTCGCTGTCAGCATCAAGTACAACCTCTTCTGTAACAGCCTTTTCAATCCTGGTAAGCTTGAACTTATAACAAAGGCCCATTATCTGTATTGCGATAAGAGGCGTTAAGGCAACCAGCGCCACAACACCGAAAGCATCTGTCATTATGTTTCCGCCAAGAGCCTCGCAGGCACCTATGCACAAGGGTAAAAGAAAGGTTGATGTCATGGGACCTGATGCAACACCACCGGAGTCAAAAGCAATACCCACAAATATTTTAGGTACAAACCTTGACATTATAAGAGCCATGGCATAGCCGGGGACAAGTATATATAAAATCGGAATACCGGTTATGATTCTTGCCATCGCAATTCCTACACTGACAGAAACACCGATTGATAACGCCCTGTTCATTGCCTTTGCGGAAATTGCACCTTCCGTTACCGACTGAACCTGACGGTTTAATACCTGAATTGCAGGCTCCGCCTTTACGATGTAATAACCGATAAGTGCGCCGATGGGAATAAGGAGCCACTTTCCCACACCGCCCGATGCTATCTTAATTCCAAGCATTGTACCAACGGGAGCAAAGCCCACGTTTACACCGCAGAGGAATAATACAAGCCCCGTATATGTATATACGAAACCCACAATAATTCTGAGTCTTTCCCTGTGATGATAACGCTTGCTTATAAGCTGAAATACGCTAAACATAAGGACTATCGGAAGAAGAGAAACGAAGACCTCCGATATATAGCCCGGAATTTCAAAGGCAAACGCCTTTGCCACATCCCTCATCGTTTCTATTTCAAATGAGTGAGGTGCTTCAACAAGTGCTTCATCAGGGCTATAGAAAAATCCCAGAATCATTACTGCTAAAATCGGGCCTACACTTGACAGAGCAACAAGACCGAAGCTGTCGCTTGATGCTTCTTTGTCACCTCTCACCAGTGAAAGACCGACACCCATAGCCATTATAAAGGGAACTGTTATGGGCCCTGTGGTAACGCCGCCGGAGTCAAAAGCCACTGCCCTGAAATCTTCCGATACAAAACACGACAGTATCAGAACTATAAGATACAAAACCGCCAGAAGATTTGAAAGGCTTACCTTGAATATTATTCTTAATACCGCGGTTGCTAAAAATATTCCGACACCTACGGCTACCGTAAGAATAATTAACATATTCGGTATCGCCGGCACCTGTTCCGATAAAACCTGTAAATCAGGCTCCGCCACGGTTATGAGAATTCCCATAACAAGGCTTATAAGTGCAACGGAAAAAACATTTTTGGATTTCGATATTCCTACACCGATACCTTCTCCGATTGGTGTCATCGCCGTTTCGGCACCAAGCTGAAACATTCCCATTCCCGCTATAAGCATTATCGCTCCGACGAAAAACATCACAACCGATCCCACGTCCAGCGGCACAAGGAAAATGCTTAATGCCAGAACGATGAATGTTATCGGGAGCACTGCGGAAAGAGATTCCATTAATTTTGCCCTAAGTATATGATTCAATTTCCGGGAACCTCCTTTAATTTTTTGCTGTTTTTTTACAGCCTCTTTAAGTATAGCACGAATCCTTGCTTTCTGCAAGGCTCTCTATTCGTTTTCAATTACTTCTATATAAAAGCTTACGGGTCTGAATCCGTCATTGCAGGAAATCATGGCGGATTTTTCGTTTTTCATCCATCCGTCATAAAAGTTCCCTCCGCCATTTGAAAGTTCTTCTACAAACTTCTCCATGGATTCCCAGGCGCTGTCACAAAAGCCTTCAGGCTTTTTGCCGTCTACGGAAATAAATGTATCCCCCATCTTAAGGTCGCAGGTGTGCTCTATGGGATTTTCATATTTTTCTATTAAGTCATCATACTGTGCCATTTTAACAACAGTTATTCTGCATTTTTCCATTTTAATCATCCTTATACATTTACATTATATTCTTTCTTATAGCCGTGGGAGCCGAAAATTTCCCAGTTGCCCACGCCGAGACGGCGGAAAACCGCTCTTCGCTCCTCGGCGCAAAGCGAAGCATCCGTATCAACCGATGTCATAAGGATCGGGGCATACTTGTTATATTCCGCCTGCTTTGCCGTAAGGTCGTGAATGTTTATATAAATATCTCCCGTAAAGGCGATGTTGTTTTTATAGTCGATAAGCACAATTTCGCCCGGAAGATGGCCGCCCTTTCCTTCGTAAACCTCGAAATGAAGCTCCCCGAAATCGTAAAAGCCAATCTGGGTAAGAGCCTCTTCGGAGTCTTTCGGGCTATCCCAGGGCACATTGATTTTTTCAGGATTTGTACATTCATAAGAGGTCAAAATCTTACAGATATTTATATAAGGCTTATGAAGGCGGTTTTCTTCTCTGAACCCGTCCTTTCCCATAAACTCATTTTCAAGGCAAAGGGCACTTTTTTTACTTGCAATAACCTCATCAAACAAAGAAAGAAGACCGCAATGATCCACATCCGCGTGGGTAATCAAAATTTTCTTTTCGATATTGTCAAAATCAGGATAAAGCTTTTTAAATACTTTAAGCATTTCTTCCTTGTAGCAGGCGTATCCGCTGTCTATAAAAAGAAGCTTTCCCGAGTTTTCAATTATTATCGTATTGCTTCCGCAGGGCGGCTCAATAAGGGTTATCTTTGTCCTCTGTCCTGCATTGTGAGTCGTTATTCTTGGCTCGAAAGCCTCGCCCTTGGATTTTGCCAGAAGCTCTGAAAACTTACCGATTCTGTCAAAGGTTCTGTATGGTGAAATCCCCTGTTAATCCAAGGTCTGCATCGCAAGGTTTACCTGAACGGTAAGCTCGTTTTCCACCTCGCCGGACAAATTCATCATATCAGCAAGCCCCTTTACATAGCTTCCGTAGAAAATGCTGTTATCATAAATTTTCTCCGTACTGTTGTAGTCTATGACACGCACCGGGCAAAGCTTTTTTGCTTCATCAAGAAAGGTTTCAATCTTTTCCTTATCATCAACATATAAACCCATTTTAAAAAGCTGAAAATCAGTTCCGTTTTCCTGGGAGCTGATGTATGAAATATTGAAATTGAATTCGTTTATAAGCTTAAGCACATCCGTTACGCTTCCGGGCACATCCTTAAGTGAAAACTCGATAAGCACAATGCTGGTTTTGCTTTTATCGTTTGAAAGGTAGCCAATCTTTTCAAGCTCAATATCCGCCTTTTTAAGCTGCTCATCCGTTCCTTCCGCGTCGATAAACAGAGTGTGGGAGTCTATCGCCTTGTTGTAGCTTACACGGGTAATATTTATCCCGAGGTCGGCAAAGCATCGGCTTGCCTTTAAAAACGCACCGATATGATTGGGCATTGATGTCACATAAGTCTTTTTCATAAAGTCATCTCCAGAGTCAGATTTTTTTTGATAATTATATAAGGATTGTATAATCCGGCTGCCACACATCAGAGGCTCCCCTGTGTAAGGGGAGCTGTCTTTAGGAGAATTTGAATTTATGTTCAAAGTCTCCTATGACTGAGGGGTTGTTGTTTCTTTGGCAATCCTCCCGTCACACTTCGTGTGCCACCCTCCTTTAGGCAAGGAGGGCTCTTTATAACTCCATCTTCGATGAATCAATTATAGCATAGTTTTTCCATTTTTACAATATTTTTTCTTTTCCGCACACCGAAACTCAAAAAAACAAAGAAAAAACAAGAAAAACACAAAATAATGCTTGACTTTTTCTGTGGTTTTCTGTATAATGATATACATAGAGATATAATATCACATCTACGCTAAGGAGGCTACATAATGTTAGTTAATATGAATCACGTTTTAAGACCTGCAAAGCAGAACAAGTACGCTGTCGGTCTTTTCAACGCAGTAAATTTAGAGCTTGCACGAGGAATCCTTTCGGCAGCTGAATGCAGCCGTTCTCCGGTTATTATGGGTACCGCCGAGGTTTTACTTCCCTACGGTCCCTTGGAGGAGGTTTCCTATTATTTAATTCCCATGGCTAAGAAGGCAAACGTTCCCGTTGTTGTTCATCTTGACCACGGTCTTTCCTATGATACCTGTATCCAGGCGTTAAAGCTGGGCTTCTCATCAATCATGTATGACTGCTCCACCGACTCTTACGAGGAAAACGTAAGAAAGGTTAAGGAAATGGCTGACATTGCTCACTCATACGGTGCTACAATCGAAGGTGAGCTTGGCCACGTTGGTGACAACGAAGGCTCCGCAGAAGGAAGCAGCCACTTGGCTGATCCTTCCAAGTACTTTACCGATCCCAAGCTTGCAAAGGACTTTGTTGACAAGACAGGCGTTGACGCACTTGCAATTGCCGTTGGTAATGCTCACGGTGCGTATAAGCTTCCTCCCAAGCTTGATTTTGAAAGAATAAGAACAATTGCTTCTACTGTTGATGTTCCCCTTGTACTTCACGGCGGTTCCGGTCTTACAGACAATGACTTCCGTCAGGCAATCAAGGAAGGTATCAGCAAGGTTAATATCTTTACCGATATCAACGT
>JAUNRD010000187.1 GCA_030535815.1 Clostridia bacterium | reverse complement strand
AAAGGCCACCGAGAATGCGGAACAAAGATGATTTTCCCGTTCCGTTACCGCCGAGTATGGAATATACCTCGCCCTTATATACCTTTAAGGAAAGGTCTGAAAGAACATCAGGAAGCTCCTTTCTGTAGCGGAAATATACATTTTTAAGCTCGAGCGCCGTATCTCCCGTAAATCTTTCTTTGCATCTTCTTACGGCAGAAGAATCACATTCGTGATTTTTTCCGTATTCCCGAAGAAAAGCAGCGCCGTCTCTTATATTAAGGGGAACATTTTCAGTTTTATCTGTAAGTGAGCAGAATATTTTAGCAGGCGTCGGAAGGGACAAAAACATTCCGTGGCTTTTATCTTTTATTACAGAGCATACAAAATCAGCTGTCCCGTCCGCTAAAAGACTTCCGTCGTCCATAAGAAGTATTCTGTCAGAAAGAGATAAAGCTTCTTCAAGGCGATGCTCTGAAAGAATAACCGTTGTTCCAAGCTCCTTATTAATCTTTTCAAGGGTTCTCAAAAACTCCGATGCCGCTATGGGGTCAAGCTGGCTTGTGGGCTCATCCAATATAAGGCACTCCGGCTGCATAACCATAACAGATGCCAAGTTAAGCATCTGCTTCTGACCGCCTGAAAGCTCCGTAACATCCTTATGAAACCAGTTCTGTATTCCGAAGAAGGATGCCATTTCCGCAACACGCATTCTTATTTCTTCTGTTCCGACACCTAAGCTTTCAAGCCCGAAGGCAAGCTCGTGCCACACCTTATCCGTCACTATCTGATTTTCGGGATTTTGCATAACAAAGCCGATTTTCGAGGCTTCTTCTTTTCTGTCAAGCCCGTCTGCTTCCTCTCCCATAAAATATATCTTTCCCGTTTTTTCACCGAAAGGTGACAAGGAAGGCTTAAGCAATCTTAAAAGTGTGGTTTTTCCGCATCCGGATTTTCCTATGAGGGTTACAAATTCGCCTTTTTCCACCGTAAAGCTTATATCCTTAAGTGTTGGTTTTTCCGTTTCGGGATAGCTAAATGTCAGATTTTCGATTTTAAGGCATTCCATTTTATCACCTCCGTAATTTCAATAATTATGGGCAGCACCATAAATATAAAATATGCTGCATAAACGCTTATGGTATATGGCGCAAGGCCTGCCATTTTATATGACGGAAAATATTCAAAACTTATCGCTCCGTTAATTCCGCCCACAAGGGCATATGTTCCGAAAAGCAGTTCAAAAAAAAGATAAAGCCCGTCCTTCTTTGTAAACTTAAATATCGAAAAGGCACTTCTTCCCGGAAGACCGTAGCCCCTTGCCTTCATACTGTCCGATGTTTCAACTGCATTTTCAAGCGCCCAGGTAACCGTTATGGATAAAACGGAAAGTCCGTTTTTAATGCGGTCCGTCAGCTTTCCCTGCCCAATACCGTTTCCGATGCCCTTCTGTGCCACGGATACCTTTTTAAGCTCCGAAATAAATCTTGGCACAAAGCGAAGAGTCATTGACAAAATAAGTGAAAGCGATGGTGCGATTTTCCCGAAAAGATAAATAAACTTATCGCTTGTCATCACCTTGCTGAAGCAGTAAAACCAGGCTATTACCGTAACAAGCATAGCACCGGATGCAAGGCCGTAGACTATGGATTCAACCGTCAAGGGATTTCCGCTTGGGAAATATGTAATTATCGTAAGCCCTCTGTGATTGAAAAGAGGATTAAAAAGCGCGGCAAATATGAACACAGCAATAAAATAAAGTATATTCTTTTTACTATTACTTTCCGTAAACAGCATAAAGGCTATGCTTCCGATAAGTGATGAAGCAAGGCAGAAGGGGTTTAGCAGCACGCAGGAAAAACCTATGGCAAAAATGAAGTAAATCATATTTACCAGAGGATGCAGTCTCTTAAATTCACTCATAAAACCCCTTCTTTCTTCTTATTCTACTCTGTCACCCACGTCTTTTCCTTTATCGCAGGTGTAAACCCATTCTATTATATCACCGTTTTTTACTTCATAAAGCGAAGATCCGTAATCGGGAAATATCCCATTAACTTTATACATCCACCCCGAAAGCTCACCGCAGTCAAATTCATAAAGATTTGCTATGCCCTCTATATATGCACTTTTATACATGGGCGTATTTGTAAATTCCATATGGATATTGTTACTCCTGAGCGTCCTTGCAAGCACATCAAAAACGCTTTCACCGTCATAAAATTCAACCTGCATCGGCATAAGAACAACGCCATTTGCGGGTAAAGATTCAAGAATAGCTGCATCAATCAGGTCTCCGTGATTAAATACAGTATCGCATCTTACAGATATAGTGCAAAACCTTTCAGTTTCTTCCAAAACCGCAGTTGTATCCGAACACTCAGCAGCTTCGTCAATGACATATTCTTCGCTCTCTGCAATCTCTTCAGGAAGTATGACAATTTCTTCCTCATTTTCTTCCGGAACATTAACTTCTTCTGCTTTTACTTCTTCTGTGATTACCTCTTGAACTTCCGGCTCTGCTTCAGGCTCCTTTTCTTTTTTCTCTTCTTTTATCTTCGGAGATTCTTTGTTTTCTTCTTTTTGTTTTTCAATCTTCTCAGTTTTGACCGCTTCTGTATTATCCTCGTAATTTTCAGGGCTTACCTCTGTTTCTTCATTTTTTTCAGTGTTTTTATCCAAAAGAATCTCTTTGTCGTCTGCTTCAGTCGTTAAATCTTTTTCTTCAGTCTCCTGATATTCCATTTCTTTTATCTCGTTACTGATATTAAATCCTCTTAAGCCGGGCGCATTCCCGCCCCACCAGAAAACAAACGCCAGAAAAGCAACCGCCAAAACTGAAAACACCACTATTTTCTTTTTATTCATGTATTACCCTCTGTCTTTCCGAGAGCTTCTTCAATAAAATCAAAAGAACGCATAATACAAATTGCACATTCCCTATTATAGCTCACATTTCCTTTTTTTGCAATATCCGACATATTATAAAGTGTATTTTCTCCGTCACGTGCCCGCTTTGCAGAAGCCAAGGCGTAAAATGCCTGTTCTGTCGCCATAAGGTTTGATTCCCTGTTTTCATTAGTGTGGAAAAAGCTTCCGTCCGGCAGCATATAGGATAAAAGGTTAGTGAGTAATGTGTTTCCGTTTTTGGTAAAGCGTGAATCCTCATGGCTTATCCCAAGCTCAGAAAGCGCAGTAAGCATCTGCGCCGTACTTTCCACGCTTTCTGTTCCGTCTGTCATAAAACCGCCCGAAGGATTCTGCAATTCCGACATTTTCAAAATTGCCCTGTCAATGGCTGTTTCAGCAGGCGTATACTCTTTATACTTGGATAAAGCAACAAGTGCCATCGCCGTTATATCAGCATCCGTCCCCTCTCCCGAAAGAGACCAGGTTACATCCTCCATCTGCTTTGACAAAATGTAATCAACGTATTTCCGTCTTGTCGCCAAATTGGCTACATTTTTGTTTTCCGGGATTTTATAGTTCCCGGAATCAAGGGCGATAAGCGCCCATATAGGGCCGTTTATTCCCTGTTTTACGGTTTTATCAAAGTCCGAAAGAGGCAACAAAAGATTATAGCCCGAAACATCAGAAGGATCTTCCCCGATAGCCGTAAGAGCAATTATCGCCCTTGAGTATTCCGTGTACTTAACACGGTGCATTACGCCGTTACACGCCTTAAGATAATTGCAAAGATTTTCATAATAATTATCAAAATATCCTTCGGGTACATTTATCCCGCTTCTTGCAAGACCTAAAACCGCCCACTCTCCGCCTACAGAAGCACAAACAGGATTTTTTACCGTATCAAGGATATATCCGCCGCTTTTGCTTGTAGCGGAATCTATATCGGCGTCCGCCCCGAAAATGACCATCACCGATAAGCTTATTGCAAGAATCAATATAAAAGCTATCGCCTTTTTCATTTTTTCACCTTATTTCAGAATGTTTTCGCAAAGTCTCATTACAATTGTTGCAATTTCAGCTCTTGTTGTACTAAGGTCAGGAGACAGAGTTTCTTCGCTCGTTCCTGTAACAATGCCTGCCTTTACTGCAACAGAAAAAGCATCTGCCGCCCACGGACTTATGTTTTCAGAATCGTTATAGGAAGATAAGTCTGCTTTTTCGTTTACATCCGCCTTTATATAGTAAAGATATCTTACAATAACAGTTACTGCCTGCTCCCTGGTGATTTTTTCGTCGGGAGCAAACTTTGTTTCAGTAATTCCCTTAACAATTCCGTTTTCGCTTGCCCACATAACGGCATCGGAATACCACGAATCAGCATCCACATCACTGAAGGGATTCACCTTTCCTGCATCGGATCCCGAAAGTCTGAAAAGAATAGTTACAAGCATAGCTCTTGTCATAGGAGTATCAGGCTCAAAGTAATCTCCCGTTCCTTCCATAAGAGAATTTTCAAAGCAGTATTTTACCGAATCATAGTACCAGCTTTCCTTTTTCACATCTTTGAAAGTGCTGTCCGTAAACTCCTTCTTATTTTCTTTCTCTTCTTCAAAGGGCTTTGTTTCTTCCTTTTCCTTCTCTTCCTTTTCTTTTTCT
>JAUNRD010000186.1:984-4575 GCA_030535815.1 Clostridia bacterium | reverse complement strand
TCACGACAACATATTCCTTTTCATCCTTACGCTGCGGAGCTTCTTTCTCTTTTTCTTCAGAGACGGATACCGCTTCGCCTTTCACGAAAACATAGCTTTCATTTCCCATTGTTGTAACCGCAGATACCGGTACGCACAAAGCGTTTTCGGATTTTTCATATACAATTTCGGCTGATACATTCATACCGGAACGAAGCATTCCTTCCTCATCATTCTGACCGTAGTCCTCTATCACAACTTCAACGTCATAATAAGAAACTCCGTTAGATGAGGTTCCTTCCGTCGCAACAGATTTTACTTCTCCCTCAAAAATCTTATTTTCAACAGCATCAGCAGTCACCTTAACTTCCTGCCCAACTTCAATTTTATCAACATCGGTTTCGTCTGCCTGGAAAATAAATTTCATAGCTGACATATCTGCAATAACCATAAGAGTTGTTCCGTTGGCACCGCTGGATACCGTGTCTCCTTTTTTGGTGTTTTTAGTAATTACCGTTCCGCTGATAGGTGCCTTTATATTATAATCATCAAGCCTGTCCTCTGCATTTTCAAGATTAAGCTCAAGATCATTGTACTCAAACTCAGCAAGTGTCTTTTCCTCAAGAAAATCGGAAGAATCTATCGTAAAGAGAATATCTCCCTTGTTTACCTTTGCACCGTTTTTAATATGGTCCGGAACAGAGAGCACATCTCCTGATACCTCGGCAAAAATATCTACCGGCTCTTCATATCCCAGTGTACCGGAAGAAGGTGCTTCCGCGTCTCCGGATGCTGTGTGTACCGTTGCACTTACAGCAGTATCAGTAAGGGTAAGATTGCTTCCGTCAAAGGTTATTTCCACATCATATACCACTGCTCCGCCTACACTTCCGGTTGACTTATAGCTTTTGTATGTAACGGTTCCCTCTGTGGTATACATAGAAGGATAAAGATAAACAGTGGCTCTGTCCCCCTCTGCAATACTCTCAAACTGAGCCGCATTAAAAGGTACCGTTGCAATTATTTCGTCAAAATTCTGTATCGTTCCAAGCTTTCCGTTTGCAGAAACCTTATCGTCCGCCTTAAGGGAAAAGCCGCTTATTATTCCGTCTTCCTCTGCCTTTACAGTATACTTGGCTAAAGTCTTTTTATATTCTGCATCATCAAGATATATCTTGTTTCTGATTTTTGCCTTTGTAAGAGAATTTTTTGCGCTCTGAATACTCTTATCCTGCGCTTCATGGTCAATAACATAAACAATATCATCCTCTTTGACAGAATCTCCCTCTTCGAAAGGCGAGGATATAACATCTCCGCTTACCAAAGATACTATCTCATATCTGTCAAGCGGTTCAACGGTTCCGGAACCAGATACCGTAAGTTCAATTGTTCCTACGACAGGTTTTGATGTAAAAATTTCCTTTTCCTCATCCTTTACTTCATCTTTGCTCATTGCGATAAATGCTGTCGCAATACCACCAATAAGCAAAACAGCCGCTATGCATATTATCGCTATTTTTTTACCATTTTTTCCTTTTCCAGAACGAGATGCCTTCTCTTTCTCCGCCATACTTACTCCTCCTAATTATTACTGTTATAATCATAGCAAAAATATATGTCTTATCCATGATAAACATATGAATATTATGTAAAAAATAGTCAACGCCATTTATTATTTTAAAAATCACAAAAGGACAAACCTAAGTTTGTCCTTTAATTTTACTTTGAGTACTGCTCAAGCATGGTATTCTTCATTTTACAGAGCTTATCGGAAAGGTCAACATAGTACCTTTGAGGATTTTCAAATCGCAATACTTCCTCCCAAAGTGCATCAACCTGGTCTGCGCAGTGTTTTCTTATTTCCTGAATGGGCTTTGACTTATATACACATCTGCCACCTTCAAAAACAGGCATAAGAAGCTTCTTGGCTGTAAAATCTGTCACGACCTTATTCTTCCATGTTTCGATGGGGTCAAATAATGTATAGGGCTCATTATCGTTTATCTCTTCGTCGTGAAGTGTGACAACATCGGCAATAGCCTTTCCGGTTTCGTTATTATAAAGTCTGTATACCTGCTTAAAACCGGGAGTTGTTATTTTAGCACTGTTTTCACTGATTTTGATTTTAGGAATTATCTCTCCGTTTTTCTCAACGGCAACAAGCTTATATACACCTCCGAAAACGGGTGCGGAGCTTGCTGTTATAAGTCTTTCTCCAACGCCAAAGGAATCGATGCATGCACCCTGCATTATGGTGTCACGGATGATATATTCGTCAAGCGAATTGGAAACAACTATTTTACAGTCGGGATAGCCGGCATCGTCCAGAGCCTTTCTTATCTTTTTTGAAAGATATGTAACGTCACCGCTGTCAATTCTTACTCCCTTGGGGCGGAATCCCTTAGGGGTAATTACCTCATCAAATACCTTTATAGCATTAACAAGACCCGACTTAAGCACGTTATAAGTGTCGATAAGAAGTGTACAATCATTCGGATAACACTCCGCATAAGCACGGAAGGCCTCATACTCTGAATCAAACATCTGGATCCAGCTGTGAGCCATTGTTCCGAGTGCCGGGATTCCGAACAGCTTATCGGTCATTGTGCAGGCAGTGCCTGTACATCCTGCAATATATGCGCTTCTTGCACCGTATATCGCACTATGATAGCCATGTGCACGGCGTGAGCCGAATTCCATTACAGCCCTTCCCTGTGCCGCTCTCACTATTCTGTTAGCCTTTGTTCCTATAAGAGACTGATGATTTACCGTAAGAAGAATCATTGTTTCCACGAACTGTGCCTGAATTGCAGGTCCCCTTACGATGACAATGGGCTCTCCGGGGAAAATAGGAGTACCCTCCTCCATCGCCCATACGTCACAGGAAAATTTCATGTCCGAAAGATATGACAAAAACTCCTCGGAAAAGATTTTCTTTCCTCTGAGGTAATTTATATCGTCCTCGTCAAATTTAAGCTTTTCAATATATTCAACAAGCTGTTCCGTTCCCATCATAAGCGCATAGCCGCCCTTATCCGGGATAGTTCTGTAAAACATATCAAAATACGCAATCTGATCCTTCATACCGCTTTCAAAATATCCGTTTGCCATGGTAAGCTCATAAAAGTCGCAAAGCATAGTATAGTTGTTGTTATCCTTCCAGAACTGTGACATAGAAATCTTCCTTTCTTTATTATGTTAAATCTCTTTGCCGGGAATTAAGCCTTCATGGCTTCAAAAGCCTCTGTAAGCCAATACTCTCCAACGTCAAAAGCGCGGAAAAGTCCGTCTCTTTCAGCCTGCTTTATCACACGGTCTTTTTCTCCCAATGTGTTCTGTAAAAGCTGAACCTTAACAGAATCGGCAACCTCTTTATCCCCAACTTTTGTATAGCTGTTGATAGTAAACTTAACGATATACTTTTCCTTGGGGTCTCCGTAAAAAAGAACATCCCCGCGGCGGATAAAGGGTTTACCTTTATATTCGAAATATTTCTTTTCGTCTGCCATATTTCACACAACCTTTCATAATTTTACTATAATATATAATTATACCACTTATTTCACGATAAGTAAAGATTTTTTTCAATTACTTATTTATTATCTCACGGAA
>JAUNRD010000186.1:0-974 GCA_030535815.1 Clostridia bacterium | reverse complement strand
TCTCCATTATACCGAGACACAGCACCGTAAGCACCAGCATCGCCACGCATCCCGGCATTCTAAGGGTTATTGCATAGCCAAACTCTTTCGGCACATATCCGACATCCGAAAGGATTTTTGTCTTTATAAAAACGTCCGATGCAAAGCGAAGCAAGGAGTATACAGAAACCTTTACATACGCATTCTTTATGCCGTCTTCGCCCTTTTTTCTCCCGAAAAACAGTCCGAATGCAAAGCCATAGCAAAGCTCTGTCAATGTCAGCTGCCATATAAGCGCTCCCACGGGATTCACTATACATGAAATCACATCTGCCGTTGCTCCCACAAACGCTCCCGCCAAAGGCCCGTAAAGTGCCGCCGCCATATATACCGATATAAAGCTTATGGAAAGCTTTATTCCGGTTCCGATCCTGAGATAGCCTGAAACATAGGATAAAACCACCGTGATTGCCAGAAGCATAGCAATTGCACAAAGCTTTTTAGTATTAATTTTTTTCACAAAAAAACCTCCTTATGTATTTTCTCGCCACATACACAAGGAGGATTCCTTTAATATGTACAGCGGGATGCGAAACCCTTACCGCAGCCGTAAGCTTTCGTCCCGAAGACAACTCCCCGTCCTTCGGGCACTTTACGCAAAGGTCTCTACTCTGATTTTTTATATCTTACCACATTTTTTGAATTTATGCAAGTGTTATTTCAAACACCGTACCGATTTCTCCCGAAAAAGCGATATATCCGTTTTCCGGAATTGTGATTTCAAAACTGTCCCTCAATGATGAATATATGTTTTTTCCGCTTGCATCATACAGCGCAAACATTCCGTTGCCGTTTATTTTTGCATTTATCTTCTTTCCTCCCGCTTCTCCGGACTTAAACCACCTTGTATATCCGTCAGGAAGAATGGTGCAGACAGATTTTTCTCCGCTGTATATGAATGGCAGACTTTCAGCATCAACGAATGTCCATTCCTG
>JAUNRD010000185.1 GCA_030535815.1 Clostridia bacterium | reverse complement strand
AATTTCTTAAACCATACAGTTCACCCAAACCATTTAACCAATGTAGGACTAACAGCATAATATACACGGATAAACATTCTTCCGTACCAGGTTTTTGCCAAAGTATCATCTCTGAATCTTCTGAGTGTCCACACCTCAGGACAATCATAAGAGCCATAAACCGCCGTAGCCACATAGCATCCGCCCGTATTAATTGTAGGTGTCTGATACGAAGAATCATACTTCTGTATTTTAGATACATATGACATAATGTGATTTTTATTTACTTCCTTATCGGCAAAATATACCATCATAGACTTATGCATTTCAACAGCTGCTATCCATGAAGAAACCGCTTCCTTCTGATATTCATCTCCAAACATGCTTATAACTCTATCACCGAAATTATATAAAATATTTCTTGCAGCACATCCGTTATTAAGATATTCCTGTGTATAATTTGCTCTTATAGAAGCACCTATTCCGTAGAAATGATTTTTAGCTGCCGTAAACAGCATCAATGCAATTACTGCCAAATCGCTCTGCACATCAGATATAGCCTTTTTCTGTTCTTCAGGATCCTTAACGTTTTCTTTTATAAGCTTCAAAACATTTTCTTCGCAGTTGTTTACTCTACTTGCCGCACTGTATATCTCCGCAATCTTGCATTGCATAGACTGATAATATACCGAATAAAATTTAGCTTCCCAGTCATCAGGCCGTTCAATCACAATCATATCATAATATTTGCCTGCGTTTTCGCTGTTGTTTTCCTCTCGTGCCTGACGGGCAAGCTGATACAGATTATCCAGTTTCTTATCTGTAGCAGTTGCACCTACGTTGGGGGTATCACCCATCATCTTTTTAGCCTCTTCGAGGGAATATTTTGTATTACACCCTTGGCAAACAAAATTTCCTTCGTCTTTAATAAACTCTGTTCCTCCGCACAATTCACACTTCAATCCCATTTTTAAGCCCTCCTCATATTAAATATTAATAGCCCCTTATAGCTATTTCAAGACATCTCATGCAATAAAGCGCATCTTCATCAATGTAACATCCGCAATTTCCACATCTCATTGAATGTGTCGTACAGCAGTTTGTATCGCCGGAAGATGCTATATAGTTGTTACATCCGTAATGTGCGCATATTGTGGTACGGCTTCCGTATTTGTTGGTAAAAGCCCCTGAGTAAGAACTCCCCCCTGAATACGTGCTACCTGATGACGGCTGATGACTGTCACAGTAAGAGCTTCCCGATTCCCTTTCATCATCGCATCCCTGTTTTATACATTTATGTGCTGAACAGTAATCGTCCGATGCATAGTTGTAACAGGAATAAGAAGAGCAGGTGTGACTTATACAGTAGCTTCCGCCTTCATAAGACCGATTGTTGCACCCAGATGCCTTGCAGGTATGGCTGTAGCAATACCCGTTTGCGGCATAATTCAAGCAATCACTTTCTCCGCAGGTGTGATTACTGCAGTAACTACCCCCTGATAATGCCGCACCGTTGCATCCCGATGCCTTGCAGATATGGCTGTAGCAATACCCGTTTGCGGCAAAGCTATCGCATCCTGCGCTCTTACATACGTGAGACGAGCAATAATTCTTCCCCGTATTCTTCAAATTCTTACAACCTGATGCTTCACATGTTTTCTCCAGGTTGGAGACTTCTATTTTTCTTATATATGTTTCCTTATCAGCTTCACTTATAAAATCTTCCAGAATATCAGTTTCCGCTTCCAGGAAATTCGGAACTCTTGCAAATCCCGAAGCAGCCATAAAACTATCAATTTCAGCTTCAAGATTTTTATTTACGCTCTCTTTATCAATCTTTGAAAGCATTTCCTTTATAATTCCTATATAAGTCCCATCCGCAAGATGCTCAGAAGCTACCGCTACGCCAAAAGCATCCGCATACTTTCCTGATTCAAGCAAAGCCCCTACTCTTTCAGCATCCTCTGCAATACCGACAGATTTCCTTAATTTTTCAGCGGCCTCATTATTCTGCATCTCCCGAAGAAACAGCTTTTCACCAAGCTCATACGCTTTACTTCCTTTTTCAACAGGAGTTTCTCCGGTAATAACCGTATCAGTCAGGATTTCAAAATTTCCGAATAAAGCAAGCTTTATTTCTTCTTTCCGCTCTCCGTCTTCTATTCCTTCAATCCCCTCTTGGGATATATAGTTTAACGCCTCAGCATACTGACCATCTTGAACAAACGCCAAGATTCTTTCCTCAGCCGTTGGAATATTAGCCCATACAACTACTACAGCAATCGCTAATACAAGTATCCAGATAACAAACGCTTTCTTTTTCGCAGCACCTTTATTATTTTTCATATCTACCTCTCCTATTTTTTCCGTATCACTGATGTGTTTTACAGTACAAGTTGTCAGATGCTTTTTTATTTTTGCATCCCTGTGCCAAGCATTCATGAAGGAAGCAGTAGTTTTCCTCTGCATAAAGCTTACATTCCTCTTCTTTGCAGGTATGCTCAGAACAATAATTTCCTTCCTGTATTCTTCCGTTTGTGCAACCGTATTTAGCACAGGTGTGAGAATAGCAATAGTCGTTTTCTGCATAGTACACGCAATTTTCTTCCTTGCAGGTATGCACAGGGCAATAAGCACCGCCCTCAACTGCAGCACCTCTGCATTCTAAAGCATTACAGTCATGTATAGAACAGTATCCGTTCTGGAAATAGTTGTTGCATGAGGAATTTTTGCACTTATGAACAGTGCAGTATAATGCTCCTGTCACTTTAATATTTTTACATTTCTGGGCTATGCAGGTCTTTTCAGCATTAGCATCATCTATTATCTTTTTATAATGTGCTGTCTGATTTTCATCAACACATTCTGCAAGAAGATCAGTTTCTGCCTTCATAAAAGCCGGAGCTGTAACAAATCCTTCTGAATCAACAAGTTTTTCCAATCCGGCTTCCAATTCTTCAGCCACCGCGTCCTTCTCAAGAACCGAAACAAAACCTTTTACCGCCTCATAATAATACTCTTCGTTCTTAAAAGCAGATGTTGCAATCATGTTGAATGCCTCAGTATAGCTTCCGGAATCAAGCAGCTCATCCACCGCTTTTATTTCATCAATCATATCAAGAGATTCCTTTAATGCTACTGCTTCAAGATTTTTTTCTATGTTATCAGGAAACAGCTTTCTTCCAAGCTCATAAGCAGTTTTGCCTGTTTCATAGCTGTCTTCTCCGGAAATCACAGTCTTACTCAACTCCCGGTATTTATAGAGAAGAGTCAATTCTATCTCGTGGGTTTTTTCATCATCTCCGGTCAACCCCGAAATTTTCTTTTTCTCAGCATATTCCATTGCCACTTCATACTGTTCACCTTTGATGAGCTTAAGTATCTTGTCCTCTTTTCCGGGGAGCAAAGATACAACCACAAACAAAGCCACCAACAGTGCAATTATACCAATTATAATCCTTTTAAGGTTTTCCGGGCTTATCTCAAATTTCATCTCTGCTTCAGAAGGTGTTTTTTCATCTATAACCTGAAGCTCTTCGGCTACATTATCCTGCCCGGTTACTTTTTCAGCTACCTTTTCTTCAGATACATTATTTATAACTTTTCCGTCTTTCCGCTTCTTACTCATTCCCCGTCTTCTTTCCTTTCAATTACTCCGTCATTCGGGCAAACACATTCCGCACGGCTCGTATTCTCCTGTCTCAAATTCTTCAACCCTTATTCTTCGTACATTTTTCTTATCTTTGACGAATATACATTCTTTTTTATGATATTTGAATCCTGAAGAAGTTATGTAATAATCCCCATAATATCCTTTATCTCCTGTAATCATAAGAAAAACCGATATAAAAACAATTACAACCGCAATCAATCCGGCAATAACCGCTCCTTTTTTATGTCTTACCGCAAAGCTCTTACATTTATCGGTCATTTTCCGGTTTAAGAGATAATGTGCAAACTCATTGGCCTCATACTCATCCCTTACATCTTTGCCGAGAATCATTCCTTCGGACAGATGACCCATAGCAATATGTCCCAATTCGTGAGCTATAACCAAAAGCTTTTCTTCTTCGTTCAACGATTCACAGATAAATATAAGCCTGTATTTATCGTCAGCATATGTGAATCCACGTGATTTTCTGACCATTTCTACAAGCATAAGGTTTTGTATTACCGTTTCAACGTCCTCATTGTTGGTATCGCGGTTATACTCCACCACATCGTACCCCATGAAAGACGCCGCATCCTCCAAAGACTTATAATCTATTTTTTTCAGTCCGCACTTATTTATAAAATTCTGTGTAAACTTAGCTGTTTTATCTCTCATTTTTCCTTGTCCTTTTAATATTTTTAAGCGCTGTATCCGTGCTCCTGCTTCGGTCAAATCTATCGTTCTTCGTCAGATTGATTCCTTCAAAGAATTTAATTACCGCCTCGCTCGACATTTTGTTGCATCTCGAATACTCAACCATCAGAACCGTTTTGATGGTATGCATAGCCTGTTCGTCCAGAGATTCAACAATATTTTCGGTATCCGCCTTAAAAAGCATCCCCAATGCAAAATCCGTAGGTTCGTCCCCTTCATTGATCTGTTTTATAAATTCGTGAGGGAATGC
>JAUNRD010000184.1 GCA_030535815.1 Clostridia bacterium | reverse complement strand
TGTAAGTAAAAGTGATGAAGGCATCTGGGTTACGGGCGACGTTGAAATGACAGGAGGTACCCTTGACATCACCGCTGTTACACAAGGCATTGAGGCGACATGTTATATAGGGGAAGACGGCAGCCCTCAAAATAAGGGTGGAAATATCTATATTGATGGCGGAGAGCTTAATGTTACGGTTACGGAAGGCTACGCACTCTTTGCAGAAGATGATATAGAAATTGATAAGGCGCTTACAATCAAAACTCCGAAAAATGCAAAAATAATTGATGCTCAGTATACGGAAGATGCCGTAACTTACGAGGGCGTGACAGTCGGAAGAAGCGGAGAAGGTGCAAAAGAGGTTGAAATTAAAAAAGAGTCATCCGGCGGTGGTGGCGGCGGAAGCAGCAAGGGCTCATCCTCATCCGGCGGTATAAAAATACCCACAGGTACACCTACCTTGCCCGTAGTTCCTGCTCCGGGAACAACCGGCGGTCAGACACCGGCAAAGAAGGAATTTGCAGATGTTCATCCTTTGGGCCACTGGGCAAGTGCGGATATTGACTATGTATATGCAAACGGTCTTATGAAGGGCATTTCGGAAACCGAATTCGGCCCCGAAGCTCCCCTTACACGTGCGATGCTTGTTACCGTTCTTTACAGAATCGAGGGCGAGCCTGCGACAAACAGAAGCATACCATTCTCCGATGTTGATATGGGAGCATACTATGCAAATGCAGTTTCCTGGGCAAAGCAGGTCGGCATAGTAATGGGAGTAACGGAAACAGAGTTTGCACCTGACTTAAACATCTCCCGTGAGCAGATTGCGGCGATTATGCATAGATATGCTGAGTACAAGGGTTATGACGTAACTCAGGGCGGAATGCTTATCCGTGAATTTAATGACTATGAAGAAATTTCCGAATATGCATTAACTGCTATGGCGTGGACGGTAAATTCCGGTCTCTTAAAGGGTAAGGGCGAAAACAGCCTTGCGCCCGAAGAGAATGCTACAAGGGCAGAAACGGCGGCAATCCTTCACAGATTCATTGAGGGAAATAAGTAAGGTAATATAAAAGCAGTCAACGAAAGTTGACTGCTTTTTGGTGGGGCGTTGAAATTCGGCGGGGATAAATCCCGGGCTTGTGATATTGGCACAGTAGTTTGTAGGGGACGGCGTCCCCGACGTCCCGTTTGTGTTGCCAAGATAGTGCATAGCCAAAGGCGCGCGTAGGCAGTAAGACTTGAGTTTCGGAAAACTTGACGTTTTCCAAAACCTCCGTCAAAATTCCCTGCGGGCAATTTTGACTACGACTTGTAGGGGAGGGCCTCTGTGCCCTCCCGCTTCGTGTTGCCAAGATAGTGCATAGCCAAAGGCGTGCGTAGGCAGTAAGACTTGAGTTTCGGAAACGTTCCGTTTCCAAAACCTTCGTCAAAATTCCCTGCGGGCAATTTTGACTACGACAAGTTCAAGTCGCCCTTGGCAAATAAAAAAGGACACCCTATCGGGTGTCCTTTTTTATTTGGCAGGGGCAGTAAGACTTGAACTCACGGCACGTGGTTTTGGAGACCACTGCTCTACCAACTGAGCTATACCCCTGTATTCACGACTATAAAAGTATAGCACAAATAAAAAAGGTTGTCAAGTAGAAAAATAAAAAAGTTTTGAAACAGACGTTTTTTAAGTTTTTTTGTTGACTCATTGCTATATCGGGATTATAATTATGAAGAGGAGATGAGAAAATGAAAAAAATAATCTGCGTTCTTTTACTTTGTATGTTGTTTTTCGGAATTATAGCGAAGGCAAATTTTAATATTTTTAATGAAAATGGTTTAAGGTGTTTAGTTCCTACGGGATGGACGGAAAACACCGACGATAATACATTGGAGGCTACAACATACACTTATGGAGATGAGGCCATGATACAGTTCTATACAAAAGATCTGTGGGAAGCTGTACCCGACGAAGTTAAAGAAGGTGCAAAACGAAGTGATATTGATAACTCAATTTTCAGCAAAGAAGATATAGCTGATATAATCGCTGTAGAAGGCTTTGAAGCCGAAAGCATAACGATGGAAACTTTTGGGGAAAAAGAATATTTCTGTGCATATGTTCCGCTTTCCGGAGCAACAGAAGAAAATGCATCGGTAACATTTATGATACATTGTGAAAATGGTTATATCTATATGATTTCGTTTTTCGGAAATAAGTATGGTGATCGATATGCTGATTTTGTAGAGATGCTTGAAGGCTCGCTATATACTAATACTTCATATTCACCGGGAAGCAAGCTCGATAAATCGAATATTAAAGGCTTTAAGAGTGAGCCGGATTTCGTGTGGACGTATTTTGCTGTAACATTACTGATAAGCGCGGTTGTAACAATAGGAATTTATACCGTTCCTATTGTAATTTACCGCTATGCTATAAAGAAAACTACGGTTGAACGGAAGAAAGCACTGCTTATAACCGTTATTTACGGAATTGTTGCTTACATCATTATGGCTATCATAAATTATGTCATTGACGGCAGTGCAGCCGGTCTGAGTCCTTGCGTTATTTGGAGCAGTGTTAACTATGGCATACTGAGAGGAAAAAAGAAAAAGGAAGAACCTTTGCCGGAACAGCCCTTTGACGGAGAATTCCCTGAAAATAATATGTTCTGATAAAAAGCTCAGCACAAGAGAGTGCTGAGCTTTTTTATTCTGCCTTAAGAATCTCAAAATGCTTTCCTTTATAATTAATCCTTCCTTCCGATTTCATAAGGGAAAGCTCTCTTGCCAGGGCGCTTCTGTCGGTAAATAAATATGATGCAAGCTCTGTCTGGCTCATAGGGATGTCAAAGGAATCTGACTTTGATAAATAGCTTTGATTTTTAAGATAGGCTGAAAGCTTTTCCCGGAGTGTTTTATAGCCGAGGAGTAAAAGTCGTTCCTCCCTTGCAGAAAGGCGAATTGATGCTATCTTAAAAAGCTCATTTAAGAAGGCGGTGTGGTGGCGACACATATTTTCGCAGGGGTGAAGCAGCTTTCCGGCATCAAAAAAGACAACTGAGCAGTCGCTCTTTGCATAAACTGTATAATCAAATCCGTTTGGCGAAAAACCGAAAAGCTCCCCTATCATGTCACCCTTTTTAAATACCTCGTTGCTGACAACTTTTCCTGAAAGGTCGGTGGCGCAAATATAAACGCTTCCTTCACTTATATATGCGATATTTGAAACAGAAAGCTTTGAATAACGGAAAATTTTCTCCCCCTGCATATAGTAGTTGGTAGTTGCACCCACCGACGCCTTGAGTCGTGTGAAATCCGATGCCGAAAAGCCTTGGAATCCTTGTATTTCAAGGCTTTTTGATGCTTTTTTGTCTCCGAAAAGCATAAAAATACCCCCTATATCTTGTTATTTTTAAAAAATAAAACCCCTATATGTTGTTATTTTATCATAAAATTGTTGCAAATGCAACAAAAATTATTTTACTATATAAAATCTTTATAATATAATGGGTAATGCTCACTGATTATGTTTTGAAAAATATGTAAAAATAAAGAACGAAGAAGGAAAAAGAGAGGGAATTTTATGAAGATTATCAAACGTAACGGCGCAGAAGAAGAGTTTGACAGAATAAAAATTAAAAAAGCTATAGAAGGAGCAAATGCGGCAACCAGCGGTCAGAAAGAACTTACCGACCGTCAGATTGACTACATTTCCCTTGTTATCGAGGACTATTGCCGCGACATCGGAAGAGCCATGAGCGTGGAAGAAATTCAGGAACTTGTTGAAACCCACATCATTTTGCAGGGTGCTCCCGAAACGGCCAAGAGGTATATCAGATACCGTTTTACAAGAAACCTTGCCAGAGTTGCAAACACAACCGACAATCAGATTCTTTCTCTTATCGAATGCAACAATGAAGAGGTTAAGCAGGAAAACTCCAACAAAAATCCCACGGTCAACAGCGTTCAGCGTGACTACATGGCTGGCGAGGTAAGTAAGGATATCACAAGAAGAATCCTTCTTCCGGGGGACATTGTTGAAGCACACGAAAACGGAATAATCCACTTCCATGATGCTGACTATTTTGCACAGCATATGCACAACTGCGACCTTGTAAACTTAGAGGATATGCTTCAGAACGGTACCGTTATTTCCGGTACAATGATTGAAAAGCCTCACAGCTTTTCCACTGCCTGCAACATTGCAACTCAGATTATTGCGCAGGTTGCCAGCAACCAGTACGGCGGTCAGAGCATAAGCCTTACACATCTTGCTCCCTTCGTGCAGATTTCAAGAGAGAAAATCCGCCGTCAGGTAGAGGCTGAATTTGCCGAGGCAGATATTGATGTTTCCGAAGAAAAGCTTACAAAGATTGTTGAAACACGCTTGCTTGACGAAATCAAGCGCGGCGTTCAGACCATACAGTACCAGGTTGTTACACTTCTGACCACCAACGGTCAGGCTCCCTTCGTTACAGTATTTATGTACCTTAACGAGGCTAAGGAACCCGGCTTAAAGAGAGACCTTGCGTTAATTATCGAAGAGGTTCTCCGTCAGAGATGCGAGGGTGTAAAGAACGAAGCGGGCGTATATGTAACACCTGCATTCCCCAAGCTTATCTACGTTCTTGAAGAAGACA
>JAUNRD010000183.1 GCA_030535815.1 Clostridia bacterium | reverse complement strand
TTTATGAACTATGCGCCTCAGGTTTATATAAGTGCAAAAACGGGACAGAGAACTGATAAGCTTCTTGAGATGGTAAAGTTTGTTCACGCGGCACACAATACTCACATTTCAACCGGTGCACTCAATGATATAATAAATGAGGCTGTAAATAAAAATCAGGCACCTTCAGACAAGGGAAAGAGACTTAAAATTTATTATGCAACCCAGGCATCAACTGCACCTCCCACCTTTGTTCTTTTCGTAAACGATAAGGAGCTTTTCCATTTTTCATATCTTCGCTATATCGAAAATCAGATAAGAAGGGCCTTTGACCTGACGGGCACTCCCGTTAAGTTTGTTATAAGAGAACGTAACGAAGACGAAAAGAAGTAAGGAGAAACGTTATGAATAATATTATTCTTATAATAGCTTGTCTTTTGATTGGCTACCTTATGGGAAGCATTAATCCCGCAATTATACTTTCAAGAGTAAAGGGAAAGGATATAAGAGAAATGGGCAGCGGCAACGCCGGTGCAACCAATACGCTCAGAAATTACGGGAAGGCAGCAGCTCTTATTGTTACTGTGTGTGATGTGTTCAAGTGTGTTATCGCTGTTTTAGTTGCAGGCTTCGCAGTTAATATGTTTATCCCTGAATTTGTGCTTTTCGGAAAGATTTTTGCATCTGCAGGCTGTATACTCGGTCACAATTTTCCCTTGTATTTCGGCTTTAAAGGCGGAAAGGGAATTGTGGTTTCTGCCACAGCCATCTTTATGCTTGACTGGAGAATCGGTCTTATCGCACTTTTAAGCTTTATAGTGATATTTTCTCTCAGTCGTTTTGTGTCTCTTGGCTCCATAATGAGTGCCTGCATTGCTGTTGTTGCATCGCTTTTTATATCGGAAACAAAAGTTTTCTGGTTTGTTACTTTCGCGGCTGTGCTGACCGTCATAAGACACAGGACAAATATAGTAAGATTGATAAAAGGCACAGAAACTAAGACTACATTTAGTAAAAAATAGTCAATTTTATGGTTGACATATACTAAGAAAGGGTATATAATGAGAATATCAGTAATAGGCTCAGGCGGATGGGGCACTGCGCTTGCCATTCTGCTTGACAAAAAAGGACATAATGTTACGCTCTGGTCGTGGTGTAAGGCGGAGAGCGATGTTTTGCTGTCTGAAAAAGAAAATAAAGCATATCTTCCCGGAATAACACTTCCAGACAGTATTGCTTTTACATGGGATCTTGAAAAAGCTGTGACGTGGGCTGAATTGGTTGTTACAGTTCTTCCGAGCCACAGACTGAGGGCTTACGCTAAAGAAATGAAGCCTTATATAGGCGACAGAGTAATAGTTAACTGCACTAAAGGATTGGAACCGGAAAGTCTTAAAACAATGTCTTGCTGTATAGAAGAAGAAATTCCCGGGGCAAGGGTTGTTGTTTTATCAGGTCCTTCTCACGCTGAGGAGGTTGCGCGTTTTATCCCCACAACTGTGGTTGCCGCATCTTGCGATATGGCGCTGGCAGAGTTTGTGCAGGATATTTTTATGTTCGACAGTTTCAGAGTTTATACTAATTCTGATGTTTTAGGTGTCGAAATCGGCGGTGCACTTAAGAATGTAATAGCCCTTTGCGCCGGTATGGTTGACGGTCTTTCCTATGGAGATAATACAAAGGCTGCACTTATGACAAGAGGGTTATCCGAAATAACACGCCTTGGAGTTGCGCTGGGAGCGAAAAAGGAAACTTTTAACGGTCTTACGGGAATTGGGGATCTGATAGTTACCTGCACCAGTATGCACAGCCGTAACCGCCGTGCGGGAATACTTCTTGGGCAGGGAAAAAGCCTTGATGAAACACTTTCTGAAATCAAAATGGTTACAGAGGGTATAACAAGCTGCTCAGCAGCCTATGAACTGGCGAAAAAAATGAATGTGGATATGCCTATAGTAAATGAGGCGTATGCCGTTCTTTATGAAAATAAAAATCCGAGAACTGCGGTTCTTGATTTAATGATGCGAGGAAAAAAAGAAGAATTTTAAGTGATAAAAGGAAGGATGAAGCTTTATGAAGAAGACATCATTGGTTGTTCTGGCAGCAGGTATGGGAAGCCGTTTTGGCGGACTTAAGCAGATGGAGCCTTTCGGTCTTAATGGTGAAGCGATACTTGACTTCTCGGTAAATGATGCCATTGAAGCCGGCTTCAGCGAAGTTATATTCATTATAAAGAAAGAAATTGAAAAAGACTTCAAAGAAACTGTGGGAAAGAGAACAGAAGAAAAAATTGCAGTTAAATATGCTTATCAGGAGCTTAATAAGATTCCTATGGGCTATGCTGTTCCCGAGGACAGAACAAAGCCCTGGGGCACAGGTCATGCGCTCTTGTGCGCACAGAGTCTTATTGACTCCCCGTTTGTAATAATCAACGCAGATGATTATTACGGCAAGGAAGGCCTTAAAAAACTGAAGGAGCATCTTGACTCTTCTGAGGATTTCGCTCTTGCCGGATACAAACTTTATAATACTTTGTCTGAAACCGGTGCGGTATCCAGAGGGGTATGTAAGGTTGAAGATTCTTATCTTACAAAAGTTGACGAAACCAGCGTGGATAAAAACAGCGGATATCCTGAAAATACACTTGTTTCTATGAATATGTGGGGACTTACTCCTAAGGTTTTTGAATTTTTAAGACCGTATTTTTCGGAATTCCTTACAGAGAAAATTTCGGTTCCGAAGAGTGAGTTTTTCCTTCCTATGGCAATAGACCGTGCAATTTCTGAGGGACTTGTAAAGGTTAAAGTTTTTGAAACCGACGATAAGTGGTATGGGGTAACCTATCGTGAGGATGCCGAAAGCGTAAGAGCGGCATTACAGGATATGCAGAAAAGGGGATTATATGATGGATTGCTTAAATGAGATATTAAATGAATATGCACTCGAAGATAAAGCGACACCTTACGGAGACGGACATATTAATGATACATATCTTCTTTCACGGAGGCCCTATATATTACAGAAAATAAATACGGGTATATTCAAGGATGCCGATGGCCTCATGGAAAACATAGCCAATGTAACTGACTACCTCAGAGAAAAAATAAAAGCTGCCGGCGGAGATCCCGACAGAGAAACTCTTACTGTTATCAAGACCAAGAAGGGTGATAACTATTATAAGGCATCTGACGGAAGCTGCTACAGAATTTATAAGTTTATAGATAAGGCGTTAAGCTATAACAAGGTTGAAAACCCCACTCAGTTTTACAATGCTGCAAAGTCATTCGGACGTTTTGCAATGTTCCTTGATAAATATCCAGCAGAAACTCTTCATGAGACAATAGTTGACTTCCACAATACTCCCGTTCGCTATGAACAGCTTGATGCCGCAATTGAAGCCGATCCCAAGGGCAGAGTAGCCGAGGTTCAGGCAGAAATTGATTTTGCAATGGCAAGAAGAGAAGAAGCAGGTAAGGTTGTACGTGCAATTGCTGAAGGCAAAATTCCTGTAAGAGTAACACACAACGATACAAAACTCAACAACGTAATGCTTGATGAAAAGACAGGAGAAGGCGTTTGCGTTGTGGATCTTGATACTGTTATGCCCGGCTCTCTTTTGTATGACTTCGGTGATGCTTTAAGGTTCGGAGCATCAAGCGGAGCAGAAGATGAAACTGATCTTTCTAAAATCTGGTTTGATATGGAACTTTACGAGGCCTTTGCAAAGGGCTATCTTGAAGAGACAGGTGCAATTCTTACGGAAACTGAAAGAGAATATCTTCCTTTCTCTGCGAAGCTTCTTACACTGGAGTGCGGAATCCGTTTCCTTGCCGATTATATAAACGGCGATACATATTTCAAAATCCATAAGCCTTCTCATAACCTTGACAGAGCAAGAAATCAGTTCAAACTTGTTGCCGATATGGAAACCAAGATGGGCGAAATGATGAAAGTTATTGAAAAGTATTCAAAATAAAAAAATCCGGTGCTTAGCACCGGTTTTTTTTACTTTCTTTCAGACATCGGTAAAGGGCATAGGCGGCTTTTTTTATTTCTGGTTTTGTGGTAAAGGGACCGGGAGAGAAACGTACGGTCCCGGTATCAAAGGTTCCCAACGTTTTGTGAGCAAGAGGAGCGCAATGAAGACCCGCTCTTACGCAAATGCCGTAATCGCTGTACAGCTTGTCGGCCAGGCTTATACAGTCTACAGGAGTTACTATGGAAAGTACTGCTGAGTGTTCACCTGAAAAAGGAGAACCGACAAGCTTTACTCCCTTGATCATAGAAAAATCTTCTGCAAGAACAGTTGATAACTCCTTTTCATGCCGTTCTATTTCATAAATACCGACTTTTTGCAAATATTTTACTCCGGATAAAAGGCCGACAATGGACGGAACGTTAAGCGTGCCGCTTTCGTATCTGTCAGGCAGAATATCCGGCTGTAGCAATGACTCAGAGAGACTTCCGGTGCCGCCTTCCGTAAGCGGAATTATATCAATGCCTTTTCTGATATATAATCCGCCGCTTCCCTGAGGACCCAGGAGCCCTTTATGGCCCGGAAATGCCAGAATGTCTATGTTGGAGCGTTCTGTATCTATAATGGTGGAGCCTGCGCTCTGGGAGGCATCTACCATGAAAAGAACGCCCCGCTTCCGGGTTTC
>JAUNRD010000182.1 GCA_030535815.1 Clostridia bacterium | reverse complement strand
ACCGGAATAAATTCTGTTGAAATCAATTTATATAATGGTATGCACTTAACCGAAATTAACGGAGACAGCTTTTTAATTATGATAGATTCTCCGACAAGCGGAAAGGTTATCGGCACATTGATTTTTTCTCCTGAGTTTGAAAATGAAAATGTAACTGTTAAGGCTGCTATTGAAAAAACAGAGGGCGTTCACGACCTTTATTTTTACAGTCTCTATGGCAGCGACAGTCATGGAAACTTCCTTCAGTATAAGGAGATAACATTGTCAAAGGAAGTATATCAGTATAATAACAAAGAAAATCAGGTGCCGGACAGTTATATTAAGGATTTCTATTCGGATACCTGGGTTGCTACAGATAGTTTCGGCAGGGCGGTTGCTACCTATGAAGAAACAGGTGGCGTAAAAGAAGGCAAGAGAGAAGTAGGTATGATGTACTGGAACTGGCGTGATTCTACAGGCTCGAATGCTGTTTCGATTACGGATTTACTTATAAAGTTTCCCGATGCAAAGAAAGATTATTACCATGAGGCCTGGGACTTGAACGGAATATATTTCTGGGGCGAGCCGGTTTTGGGATTTTACGACTCAAACGATTATTGGGTTTACCGTAAACACGCAGAAATGCTTGCAATAGCAGGAGTAGATGCGGTATTTTTGGACTTTACCAATAACGGCGTGACCTTTCAGGCACAGCTTTATATAATGGCGAAAGCTTTTCGTGATGCGAAATTTACCGGCATAGATGTGCCGAAAATTTCATATATGTCAGGCTATACCGACAGAGCTATGACAACTGTAAATGCCATATATCATTCATGCTTTTTGAATGAGGATTTTTCAGATATCTGGTACCATGTTGACGGAAAGCCGATGATTCTTGCAAACGGTGAGTATGATATGGTTAAAGACTATCTCACTACTGACGCAGAAAAAGCTCGCTATAAAGAAGCATCGGACTTTTTCACATTTAAGCAAAACGGTAAAAGGAAAGATGAAGGCAAAAAGGACGAGTGGATGTGGCTTGAAACATTCCCGCAGGTTTTAAGAGACTATAACGAAGAGTCAGGACGCTACGGATTTGTGGCAGTCGGTCTTGCAATAAATGATTCTACAATTTATGGTACTGCCGAAACAGGAGCTCTTTCGGACGAATATGCAAAAGGAAGAGCATACTCCGAGGCATTCGGAGAGGACTATTCAAAAGACGGTATGCGTCAGGCATATTTTTTCAGAGAACAGATGTCTCTCGCTTTGGATGTAGATCCTGAGTTTATAATGTTTGACGGATGGAACGAATGGGACGCTATCCGTTATGAAAAGTATGGTCGATATAAAAATGCTTTTGTTGACCAGTTCGATATGGAAAACAGTCGAGACTTTGAACCTGTGAGAGGAAGCTTGAAGGACGACTGCTATATGCTTCTTGTAGACGCTGTAAGAAAGTATAAGGGTGTGCGTCCTGCTCCTTTAGCAACAGGCGCAAAGACTATTAATATTGACGGTGATGTTTCGGATTGGGAAGGTGTAGGTCCTGAATTTTTCAATTTTGACCAGAACTATGAAAGAGACAAAGTAAGTTACGGTAAATATAAAAACTCCGAAGAAAAGTATCACTATACCACAAAAATTTCAAATGCAATAAAGGGTGCAAAGGTATCCTTCGACGAAAGCAATTTATATTTCCTTGTAAATGCGGAAAATGATATAAAGACAGACGGAGCATATCCTTTGGTTATTTATATAAACTCTGACAGAAACTATTCTACAGGCTATGAAGGCTATGATTACGCTCTTAATTTAGGGGGTATGGGAAAGGTTTCAAAGTTTGCTGACGGAGCATGGGGCATAGCTGATGCAGGCGTTGCGTCATACTCAATTAAAGGAAATGCTTTACAGATAGCAGTAAGCAGAAGTCTTTTAGGTGAAACAGGAAGCGTTGATTTGGAATTTAAGATAACAGATGGTGTGGATATTTCCAAGGACTTCCTGAATGTGTATTCGGAAGGTTCAGCAGCACCCTACGGAAGATTTAATTATCTTTACACTGAAATCGGTCAGGTTGCATTGGAAGACAGCACAAGAAATGCGTTAAAAGCAACATCAACATCGGTACTTAAAGCAGGAAGCACTAAGCTTATTGCCAACGGAGCAAAACGCTATGTTGATGAAAAAGATATCAGAAACACATTAACCGAAAGAAACGGCACACTCTATGTGACGGAGGATGTATTCAACGAAATAATGGAATACGGACATTCCAAAACAGAGTACAATCCGTCAAATAACAAATTCTATACTTATCATTATGATTTGTCGGCGAATAAGAGGGAAATAGTAAATAACATTGCTTGCTGTACAACTTTAGGTTCATATGAGGTTAAGATTAACGGCAAAATGTCAAATCTTACTGCACCTGTAATTTACGAAAACGAAAGATTTTTAATTCCTCTCACATTGATTTCTGACTGCTACGGCTGGGAGGTTAAATCATTAGGAAACGGAATATACACAGTAAGTAAGACGGGTGCGGATATGAATATGGTCAACTCCGTAATAAATCACTTTAACTGATTGGAGGGATTGTAAGTGAAAAGAATATTAGCTTTAATTATGGCTTTATCTTTGCTGACAACTTTTGTGTTCACTATAGGCGTTTCGGCAACATCTGAAAACAGCTTTCCCGATGGAGCAATGCCTGTTAAGGTCGGTGTGGGAAGCTTTGATTCCGTAAACGGTGCCCAAAATGCATTAGATGGTAACCTTGATACATACCTTAAGTTTGTGGGACCTCAGGCAGGTACAGATAAGGCATCTGAAATACATATAAGCTTTAAGGGAGCCTGGGAAACTGTATCAGGAATAAGAATATATACTAAGGACGCAAACGAAAGTGTTAAAAAGGTAAAGCTTCGCCTTCTTACAAGTGATTCTATGACCTCGCTTGAAGTTGAAGATGTAGCGGTGACAGATAACGGAAAAGGATATTTTGATATACCTTTAAGCATAGGCGGACAGAGATACAACGTCAAGGCACAGGCAATAAGAATAAGCCCTGTTGAATTGACAGGTAGCGACTGGTCCATAGCTGAGGTTAAGTGGTTAGCTAAAGACGGAAATCTTGATACCAAAGCACTTGACGGAAGCATCATTGAAAAAGGAAAAGGCACAGCTTCTTCTGGCAACACAGGAAATACCGGCTCCGTAGATTCGACGGTATCTGAAAACAGCTTTCCCGATGGAGCAATGCCTGTTAAGGTCGGTGTGGGAAGCTTTGATTCCGTAAACGGTGCCCAAAATGCATTAGATGGTAACCTTGATACATACCTTAAGTTTGTGGGACCTCAGGCAGGTACAGATAAGGCATCTGAAATACATATAAGCTTTAAGGGAGCCTGGGAAACTGTATCAGGAATAAGAATATATACTAAGGACGCAAACGAAAGTGTTAAAAAGGTAAAGCTTCGCCTTCTTACAAGTGATTCTATGACCTCGCTTGAAGTTGAAGATGTAGCGGTGACAGATAACGGAAAAGGATATTTTGATATACCTTTAAGCATAGGCGGACAGAGATACAACGTCAAGGCACAGGCAATAAGAATAAGTCCTGTTGAATTGACAGGTAGTGACTGGTCCATAGCTGAGGTTAAGTGGTTAGCTAAAGCCGGAAGCCTTGATACAAAAGCACTTGACGGAAGCATTATTGAAAGAGGGAAAGATGTACCTAAAGAAAACATAACTGCTTCCACTGAAAATACGGTGTCTTTTGATAATTATGAGAAAATCTATACCGAAAAAACATGGAAAATTTCTGCAACAAGCGAAAGATTACCTGCAAAAAATGCCTTTGACAGAGATTATAAAACCTTCTGGCATTCAAATTACACTAATGAAGGATCTACCATAACAGGAAAAGACCAGGCACCGTTTTTCATTACGGTTGAATTTCCTGAAACCATTGAAATTTCCGGTTGGTGCTACACTCCCAGAAGCGATACATCTTCGGGAACAGTACAGGAATATGCAATTCACGGTTCTGTTGACGGAATGGCGTTTACAAAGCTTTACGAAGGAACGTTTAACTTTTCTACAAATGCTTCGGAAAATAAAGAGCAAAAAGCAGCCTGGGATTCAAAGGAGCTTAAAGCTGTAAAAATTGAAATTAAAAAGGGTATCGGTGGCTATGGCACAGCGGCAGAAATCGAATTCTTAAAAAAAGCAGGAGCAACAAAAGAGAAAGAGAAGGAAGAATCTTCTTCTATAGCGGAAGCAAGCAAAGACGGGTATATTGACAGAACTTCCTGGAAGCTTTCGGTTAATTCGGAAGTTCAGAAGGATATGATAAAAAACATAATTGACGGCAAGACCGGAAGCTATTGGCATTCTTCTTATAAAGCCGAGAACGGTGTGATTGTAAGCAGAGACAGTGTTCCTTTTATAATTGATGTTGATTTCGGAAAAACCGAAATTATTTCAGGACTTAAGATGATTCCGAGACAGGATTCAACAACAGGAACATTTACTAAAATTAATATTTATGCTTCCGAATCTGAAAGCGGAGAACTTGTTCTTATCAGAGAAAATGTTGAATTTAACAAAGATACCGGAGATAAGGATGTATTGTTTGCATCAAACATAAGGGCAAGGAGAATAAGAGT
>JAUNRD010000181.1 GCA_030535815.1 Clostridia bacterium | reverse complement strand
GTATTTTATACAACACTCAGCTCCTTAAATATGCAGGAGAGGACGGTGTTGCCGCCTACAGCATAATGATGTATGTCGCCTTTATCTTTATCGGCATATTCTTTGGCTATGTAAACGGCGTATCGCCTGTTATCGGCTATAACTACGGGGCGAAAAACCATATTGAGCTTAAAAGCTTGCTTAAAAAGAGCTTTACTCTTATTATTGCAGCCTCGGTTCTGATGCTGATACTTTCGGAAATATTGTCAGAGCCGTTGAGCTTTATTTTTGCAGGCAAGGACGAGGGACTTTTCTTAATGACATTAAGAGGATTTCGGATATATTCACTGTCCTTCCTTCTTTCGGGAACGGCAATTTTCGGCTCGGCATTTTTTACCGCACTTAATAACGGTCTTGTTTCGGGAACCATATCCTTTATGCGCACGGTGGTTTTTCAGGTGTTTTGCGTAATAGTGTTTCCGCTTCTCTGGGATATAGACGGAATATGGTATTCCGTTCCCGCATCGGAGGCACTTTCTGTGGCAGTTTCCGTAATATTTTTAATTGCAATGAGAAAGAAATATAACTATTAAAGGAGAATTTATTATGAAAAAGCAGTTTATAAGGGCAACAGAGGAATTTGCAAGCTTTGAAAAGAGCGTGAACGCACCGTATTTAAGAAAAAGCTTTAGCCTTGATTTTGTGCCCGAAAAGGCAACAATTGATATATCGGGACACGGCTTTTATGTTCTTTTCGTAAACGGAAAAGACATAACAAAGGGACACCTGGCTCCTTATATAAGTAATCTTGACCACTATATTTATTATGACACATATGATGTATCGTCTTATCTTACAAAGGGAGAAAACGTAATAGGCGTAATGCTCGGTAACGGCTTTATGAATCCCTTCGGCGGCTCCGTGTGGGATTTTGATAAGGTACCCTGGAAAAATGCGCCCTGCCTTGCTCTTGAGTTTTCTTCAGAAGGCGAAGGAAAAGCTCTTTCCTTTGATGCAGATGAGTCGTTTAAGACACACCCTTCTCCCATAATATTTGACGAACTCAGAATGGGCGAGCATTACGATGCCAATCTTGAAATTGATGGCTGGAATATGCCGGGCTTTGATGACAGTAAGTGGAATAATGCACTCTTTGCACCTTCGCCCAGGGGTAAAATGGAAAAGTGCGAAGCAGAACCCATATGTGTTCAGTATGAGCTTAAGCCAACAAAATTTTATAAGGTTGATGGCGGATATATCTACGATTTCGGAGAGAATAATGCGGGAATATGCCGCTTAAAGCTTAAAAATGCGGCAAAAGGACAGAAAATTGAAATGTGGCACGCCGAGCTCTTAGCGGATGACGGAAGCCTTGATATTTCAACCACCATTTTTGACCGCCCCACCACTCAGTTTTATAAAGAATATTCCCAGAAGGATTTATATATCGCAAAGGGCGAAGGTGAAGAAATTTACACCCCTTCCTTTACCTATCACGGCTTCAGATATGTTTATGTGACGGGCATAACTGATGAGCAGGCAACGGGAGAACTTCTTACATATATCGTAATGAGTACGGGATTTTCAGAAATGGGAGGCTTTGATTGCTCATCGGAAACCGTTAACACACTTTTTGAAATGGCAAAGCGCTCCGACCGCTCAAACTTTTACTATTTCCCGACAGACTGTCCTCACAGAGAAAAGAACGGATGGACGGGGGATGCATCCATTTCCGCACCGCATATGACATACCTTTACGATACGGAAAAAAGCTACACCGAGTGGCTTAAAAATATCCGTGCCGCACAGACGGAGGACGGAAGAATACCCGGAATCGTGCCCACGGGGGACTGGGGCTTTGCCTGGGGTAACGGGCCTGCCTGGGATTCTGTTTTATTCAATCTTCCCTATGAGCTTTATATAAAAAGAGGAAATACGGATATCATAAGAGAAAACAAGTCCGCGATGATGCGCTATCTTACATATATTATGGGACGGAGAAGCGAAGACGGAACCATCGCTGTCGGACTTGGCGACTGGGTTCCCGTCGGAAAAGGGGCAGACCAGTATGATGCGCCCCTTGCACTTACAGATACACTTATGGTAATGAAGTCGGCTCATCAGGCATCGGTGATGTTTGATGCCATTGAAGCAACCTTTGAGGCAGACTATGCAAGAAGCATCGAAGAGGACTTGAGAAATACTTTAAGAGATACAATGATAGATTATGAGACTATGACGGTTAAAGGGGCTTGTCAGAGCTCTCAGGCTCTTGGCCTTTACTATGGGCTTTTCACGGAAGAAGAAAAGGATGAGGCATTTTCACGCCTTATGGAATTTATCCACGCAAAGAATGACCGCTTTGATGTAGGATTTTTGGGGCTTTCCGTTATTTTCGATGTGCTTTCCGATTTCGGAGAAGGAAATCTGGCATACAAGCTTATTACACAGGATGGCTATCCTTCCTACGCTCATCTGATTGAAAACGGCGAAACAACTATTCCGGAATGGTTTAAGCCTGATGCCGACAGACTTTATTCCCACAATCATCATTTTCTTTGCGACTTTACACGCTGGTTTATCGAGCGTGTGGCAGGCTTAAGGGTTATTGACAGCGAAAACGTTTTGATTCAGCCCGATTTTATAGACGGTCTTGACTATGCATCGGCATACTACGACCTTCCTTCCGGCAGAGTTTCCGTTTCCTGGAAAAGGGAAAAGGGCAAGGTTAAGGTGTCATACAAAGCACCTGCCGGAGTTTCGGTAACAGAAGTATAATAAGGAGCATTTTATGAAGCTTTCGGAATATATTAAAAGCCATTGGGATGAAACCATAAGAGTTGAAAGAGAAGGAAATGAAAATCTCATAGGACTTCCGTACCCCTATTTTGTTTCTGCCATAAAGGGTATGTTTCAGGAAATGTATTACTGGGGAACATTCTTTTCTTCAAAGGGACTTTATCTTTTGGGAAAAGAAGAAATGGTTAAAAACAGCGTGGATGATATGTTCTATATGGTGGAAAAGTATGGCTATATGCCAAACGGCACCCACAGAGCACTGCTTGGAAGAAGTCAGCCACCCTTATTGTCGGAAATGGTAAAGGATTTATATGGGATATATAAAGACCCTGTGTGGCTTCGCACGGCTTATGAAATATTAAAAAAAGAATATAAATTCTGGATGGAAAAAAGAATAGCCGAATCGGGGTTAAACCGCTACGGCTTTGATGCAACCGAGGAAAATATCCCCGGTTTTGCCGCTATGCTTAAAGACAGACTTAAGGATCTGAATTTTTCGGGAATGACAGACAGAGAAATCGTTGAAAATATGATGTGCGATGCTGAAAGCGGATGGGATTTTAATCCCAGGTGTGTGCTCCATCAGACGGAATATAATTATGTTGACTTAAACGGAATTTTGTACAGCTTAGAAGAAAATATGGCATACTTTGCGTCAAAGCTTTCAAACGGGGAAGAAGCCTTGTGGAAAGAAAGAGCAAAGAAGAGAAAAGGACTTATAAGAGAGCTTTTGTTTGACGGCAAGGTTTTCAGGGACTATAACTTCAAAACGAAAAAGCACTCGGAGGTTTTCTCAATTGCAAGCTATTTTCTTATGTGGGCCGGTGCCCTGACGGATGCGGAAGCATCATCAATGGTGGAAAATCTTTCCCTGCTTGAGTGCGAGTATGGCGTTGCCACCTGCGACGAGGGAAAAAGGGATACCACCTATCAGTGGGACAGACCTAACGGCTGGCCTCCCATGCAGTATATACTTGTACACGGTTTACTTCGCTACGGCTATAAAGCAGAGGCACTTCGTATTGCGAAGAAATATGTGAATCTGGTAGAGGATATGTTTGAAAAAACAGGAAAGATATGGGAAAAGTATAATGTTGTTGAAGGCTCAATAAAGGTAAAGGACGAATATAAAATGCCGGAAATTTTGGGCTGGACAGCAGGCATTTACTTGGACTTCAAGAATCTGCTGGGAGAAGAGTGGTAAGGCTTTTTTTGCTATGACTTGGCATAATCATATAAAGAGTTTGCAGAGCAAACTCAATGAATTGCCTTCGGCATGAATTGAAATCAAAGATTTCGTGAATTGAGCCTTGAGGCTCATGAATTGCACTTCGTGCATTAAAGGCAATTCAATTCATGGAGCGAAGCGAGAATTTGTGATGGAACATCAATTCATGACAACAGAGTTGTCAATTCATTTTTAAGCTTTGCATCTAAACCTTATGTGTCGCAATCGCTAAAAAGCTTGGCATCCAGATTATACAGTCTTTATATAAAGATTGTCGAAATTAGAAATCTATCCTGTGATAGGTGTTGTTAATGCAAGGATATGAATAACGTGAGATATAATATGAAAAGAGTATTTGAAAATATTGATAAATTAACAGATGAATATATTAATATTTTGGAAGATGTTGTAAATATAGAAAGTCCTTCGCTTGAAAAAGATAGAGTGGATGAAGTAGGTAGGTATTTTATTGAGCTTTCAAATAAAAATGGATGGGAAATCGAAATTAAAAAATTCGAGGATTTCGGCGATGTTGTTACTGTGATTATGAACAGAAATGCAGCCGGCGGTGTTATAACCCTTTCCGGTCACATAGATACGGTTCATCCCATAGGTCTTTTCGGGAATCCACCGGCTAAAAGAGAAGGGGATA
>JAUNRD010000180.1:1371-4659 GCA_030535815.1 Clostridia bacterium | reverse complement strand
ATAAACGTCGGTATATTCCGTGGAAACGCCGTACTTTTCCATATCCGCTTTTAAGAAGCATCCGCCCGCATCATCGGCAAGAACGCCGATATAGGCAGCTTCTGCTCCAAGCTTTGATACTGCGACAATTCCGGTTGCGGTGGGGCCTCCCCCTGCCGCAACGGAATTTTCTGCTCTCATTTTTGTATCCTCAGCAGGATAGTTTGGCACGGTATAAAGTGTATCATACACGTTTGCTCCGATTCCTACAACCTTACTCATGCCTTATTGTCAGCTCCTAACAACTTTATCTTTTCTTCAGCAAAGGATGCCACAGCTTCAACTGCTTCCTTCATGAAAAGGTCGATACCAACCTTGTCTCTGCCTGTTGCAAATACCTGATCAAGGAATGCATAGCAAAGGTCTGTTCCGAAGTTGATTTTCCTGATACCTGCATTGATGGAAGCTTTTATTTCCTCATCGGGAACGCCGCTTCCGCCGTGAAGAACCAGTGCAACATCCACATTTTTATGGATTTCAGCGATTCTTTCAATTGCAAGCTTGGGAGCCTTTTTATATCTTCCGTGAGCTGTACCAACCGCAATTGCAAGTGCAGTTACACCTGTTCCCTCAACGAAAGCCTTTGCTTCTTCCACTGTGGTGTATTCAGTAGTCTGCTCATCGCCGTTTGCCGCAGAGCCAACGTGACCGATTTCACCTTCAACCTCTACACCTACTGCCTTACAAAGCTCAACAACGTTCTTTGTTCCGGCAATGTTTTCTTCCATGGGAAGAGCGGATTTATCAATCATAATACCTGTTGCGCCATAGCGGAGAGTTCTCATAACCTCAACCTCGCTTGCACCGTGGTCAAGGTGATAGCAAACGGGAACGCTCGCCTGTTTTGCAGCCGCGATGATTATGGGAGCAAGGAAGTAACCTTCCTCGTTTGTAACAAGACGGGAGTAGTTCTGAAGTATTACGGGAGCATTCTGCCTTTCAGCCGCTCTTATAACACCCATAACCGTTTCCATATTATATACGTTGAATGCAGGAATGGCGAAATTGCCCTTTTCTGCCATATCAAGCACAGTCTTAAAGCTTACAAGCATTCTGAAACAACCTCCTCAATCTTCTTAAGCTCGATTCCGTCAATCTTGTTTTCGGAAAGAAGAGTGTATTCTGCGAAGCACTCTGTAACTAAAATTTCAGCATTTGCGTTCTTCGCATTTGTCCATCTCATATCGGCAACCTTTGCCATTACATCGGGCATATATTCATTCATAATAAGGTTTCCGGCAAGAACTGTATCCTTCTTTGAAAGAAGCATATCGCGAACGCTTCCGCAGGCATTAAGTATTGTTCTTATAGCCTCGGTTTCGTCCAAGTCTCTTGCAAGGATGGGAGAATCCTGGGGAGTATAAACCTTACCTGAATTTTTAACCTTGAGTGCGCCCTTTTCGATTAATTCTGCAAGGAATGCTGTGAATGTTACAACCTCGGCTGTAACCTCGATTCCCCACTCCTTGTATTCACGCAGCATTACCTTTGCATCGGAAGGATCGTAGCAGATTACCTTTTTGTAGTTGTTAAGTACCTTTGCACAATTTTCCATCATAGCCTTTGTTTCTGCTGCGGCACCGAGTAAGAAGTCAAGGCTGTAGCCGCTATTAGGCTCATCCTTAAGAATTGTGAAATCTACGCCGGCTGCTTTAAGCACGGAAGCGGCAGTTTTTGCACAGCCCTTTGCGCGTGTGTCTTCACCTATAAAGAAAAGTATGTCTGTTTCGGGGAAATCGGGAATCTTGTTTTCGTTTTCGATACCGTAGATGTTTCCCTTTGCATCCAAATTATCAAGCATCTTTTCAACGTATGCGGGAATCTTTCCGTCAAGAGCCGCACCGAGTCTTGCTTCCTTTGTACACATAACGGGATCCCAGCCTGTAACACAGTCCTTCATACATCCGCCGCAAAGGGAGCATTCGTATACGTTGTTTATGATATCGTCTGAATATTCAACTGCTTCTCTTGCAACTAAGGAAAGACCGAGAGCTCTCGCTCTTGCTGTGTTTCTTTCAAGGCCTGTTGCGTTTCCGATGGGGCATACGTGATGGCACATCCAGCAGAAACGGCAGGAGTCAATATGTTCTTTTGCTTTATTTGAAAACTGCATAACCTTACCTCCTATTATAATCCAAGCTTGAACGGATTCATGATGCCGTTGGGGTCAAGCTGCTTCTTAATTCCTTCAAATACCTGCATAGCGGGACCGTACTGTTCCTTCATAAGACGGCCGAGCTTGATGCCTACGCCGTGGTGGTCGTTTACAACACCGCCGTTGGCAAGAGCTGTTCTTACGCCGCAGTTCCAGATTGCCTGATGAAGTCTGAATGCTTCGTGAGGATCTCTGGGAACGTCCTTACCGTCAACGATAAAGCGGTCGTAAATCATGCAGCCCCATTCATACCAGTGAGAGAAGTGAGCGATGAACTTTGCCTGGGGGAAGTTTGTCTCGATTGCCTTCTTCATTTCCCAGTAAATCTTCTCAATCTTGTCATAGGGAGCGATTGTATCCATAGTACCGAAGCACTGGGGAATGTCCATCATATGACCGGGATAGAAGAATGTAATCTTTTCCTTCCACCACTTTTCGCCGTATTCTGAACCTAAGTCTTCTGCGCCGTACTTGCCGAAGGTTTCAAGAAGAATCTTCATTTCAAGGTCAGCCATTTCCTTAACGCCTTCAATAGCGATGTTCATGAATGCGCCCTTCTTTTCAACGCCGACAATCTTCTTTATAAGAGAAGCTGTTTCAGCCTCGTCATAAAGTCTCATAACAGAGGGCTTAAACTTCTGAAGAAGTTCACGGCCTGCGTTGAACGCATCTGTCATATTGTGGAAGAGGAAACCTCTGAACTGACGGGACTCGGGCTGTTCGTAAATTCTCATCTGAGCCTTTGTCATAACGCCGAGAGTTCCCTCAGAACCGATGAATATCTGATTAAGGTCGGGACCTGCCGCATGCTTGGGAGCGGGAGATGTCTCGATGATGTCGCCGTTGGGAAGAACAACTTCCATCTGAAGCACCATATCGTCAATCTTTCCGTACTTTGTGGAAGATACGCCGATACCGCGGTGAGCCAAAAAGCCACCTACTGTGGAGCAGGTAAGGGATGAAGGATAGTGCATTGTTGCATATCCTCTTTCGTTTGCAGCCCATTCGATGTGCTTATAGATTGCACCTGTTCCGCACTCTATGTACATACCCTGCTCGTTTACGTCATAAATTTTATTCATTCTCTTTGTGTC
>JAUNRD010000180.1:0-1361 GCA_030535815.1 Clostridia bacterium | reverse complement strand
CGCCGCAAACGGGAATTGCACCGCCCTGTGTACCGCCGCCGGCACCCCAGGTGGTTACGGGAATTTTGTAGTAGTTTGCGATTTTCAATACCGCAGAGGTTTCCTTTGCATCCTTGGGAGCAACTATAAAGTCACCCTCGGGCATTCTTAAGCCTCTGTCTGCCCACATTCTGGAAAGCCAGAAATAGTCAACACTGTGGGAAACCTTGTCGATTGTTCTTGTAGAACAGTTTTCTCTGCCGACTGCGTCCTCAAGTTCGGTCGCAATCACGTCAAATAAAAAGTCTGTCATGTTAATACCTCCGTTTTTTACTTTACACATTATTTGCTATTTTACATATTATCACATCTTATATTAAAATGCAAGACTTTTTTGAAAAAATTTTCATTGACTTTCGGTTATCATTATGTTAAAATGATTAAAAAGTGAAAATTATTTTCATTTTCGGAGGTGTTTTATGGACAGAACAATGCTTAAAATACAGATGCTTTATGACGAAATGGGAAAATCCGAGAAAAAAGTGGCGGATTTTATAATCTCCCATCCGTCGGAGCTTCTTCCCCTTTCCATAACGGATCTTGCGGAAAAAAGCAAGAGCAGCGAGGCTACAATCGTCCGCTTTGCAAGGCGTCTCGGGCTTTCAGGCTATCAGGAGCTTAAAATTTCCATTGCCAGAGAAAGCGGAAAGGTCATAGACAATCACGATGTTGCAACGGAAGACACCGCCTTTGAAATTTTTGAAAAGGTCACAAACGATATTTATAAGTCCCTTGAAATGACAAAGCAGTCCCTTTCCCCCGAAGCCTTAGAAAATGCCGCAAAGGCGATTTTAGACGCCAAAAAGGTGGTTATTTTCGGCCTCGGCAACTCCGCCTCCGTGGCGCAGGATGCAGGGCACAAGTTTTTCAGGGCAGGCTGCGACGCTTCAGTTTTTTCAGACAATCATATGCAGGCAATTGCCGCATCTCATTTAAATAGCGGCGACGTTGCCATAGGCATTTCCCATTCGGGCTCGTCAAAGGATATTGTTGATGCTTTAAAAATTGCAAAGGGACAGGGCGCAAAAACCATCTCAATAACTAACAAAGGTAAGTCCCCCATAGTAAAGGAATCGGACATTACGCTTTTTACCTCATCAATGGAAACGGAATATACCATCCTCGGCTTAAATTCCCGAATTGCGGCACTTACCATAATTGACACCATTTATTCCTACATAGTATGCCGTAAAACAACCGATGCCGAAAATGCAATAAAGAGCGTCGAGGACGCTCTTAAAGGAAAGAAATATTAAAAGCTCCGGGCTTTGATGTGAACCCCAAAGTTTAGACAAAAATTTAATATTAACTTGCTTGTGAAT
>JAUNRD010000179.1 GCA_030535815.1 Clostridia bacterium | reverse complement strand
ATGCACCTTTTATTTTTTTCTGTATCAGATGAGTATTAGTCTGCATGAATGACCATTTTTTATTCATTTTTTAAAACAAAAGCAAGGTTTAGTTTCAGCCTTGCTCCTGTCAGAATATCTCTACTATATTTAGTTCAATAAACCGGAATATTTTAGTTTAAAAATCTGCTTCATAATAATAGAAATTATTGCCAAGAGCTTCCACATAATACCGATTGTCTCCACCGTTTTCTTGGTATAAGTATCCATCTCCACTTTCAACAAGTTCGTCCTCCGGTCCAGCTACATCTATAGCACACATATCGCCATCAGCGGAATAAAAGATTCCATAATAATGAGTACTAGGACCAAAACCTGCACCACCACATGAAATATCTACATACTTTTCAGATATATACACTGACTGAACACCTCTTATATTTTCTACGGTACTATAATCTCCGCTGTTCGCAGCCTGTAAGAAGGTCTCTTCGTTATTTTGATATAGTGATATTATATCACTTTTCTCAGTAAGATTTTTGGAACATGCAGTAAATATAAAAACAAAACATACTAACACCCCAAGTAATGATATTAACTTTTTCATACAATTAATCCCCTTTATTAAACTCTTATTTTTTTTGCATTTTCCTCCTTACCAAGTATATCATAACGCATAATTCCGACTAAAATCGAAATAATACATATAATGTCGGAAACGTTAAGTATCCAGAGACTGTTGTGGGCGTTGTAGATAAGCCAGCTAACCATTCCGGGTAAACTTAAAAGTCTTACGGTTCCCGGATTTTTAACCCACATGGCAATCGTGGCAAAGGCCATACCGGAAACGCTTAAGAACGCCCATGCGCCTTCGTCTTTGGCTATTCCGGAATATATTCCTGCGCCAACAAAAAACGCCATAAAGCCGAATAAAACCCATTTGGAATTAAGCCACTTTACCCCGGCATCTTTCCTGTCAAAAGCAAGAGATCTTACAATAGAAAGAATATTCATTATTCCTCCTGCAACAGTTCCCTTCAAAAAGTAATAGATGCTGACCGTGCTCATTGCCGCAACAACCGTCATAAGTATTCCGCGTTTAGTCCTTTGTTGATATGCAAGAGCGTTAAGAACCACACCCGCCAGTGCAAATATAACCACCCAGCCGTCAGCTTTTATATCTCTTAATACATTCTGTAAGAATTCCATTCTGCTCACCGTTCCTTTTTCAACCCGTTAATTATACATCACTTAAGAGAAAAAAGCAACAGATAATTTTAAAAGCAAAAAAGATGACGGCAAAGCCGTCATCTTTTTATTTGTTATATAGCTTCCAGAACGAGAGCTATCATCTGGAATGCCTGAGCTCTTGTAGCACCTGCTGCGGGAGCAAATGTTCCGTCGCCCATACCGGAGATTACGCCAGCTGCTGCTAACTTGTTAACAGCTTCTACTGCATAGCCTTCGATATTTTCAGCATCTGTGAATGCAACAATCTTATCAGAAGGAAGTGTTGCCTTCTTCATTAATACAGCCTTATAAATCATTGCAGCCATATCTTCTCTGGTAATTCTTACGTTAGAACCAAATGCTCCACCGTCTGTACCAACCAGAATGTTTGCTTCATGTGCTGCTGCAATGTAGGGAACCTGCCATCCGTCTGCTTTAACGTCTGCCCAGAAGTAGTTATACGCATCAGCCTTTACATCAAGCTCAAATGCTACAACTAAAAGCTTAACGAATTCGTCTCTGGTAATCATGCCGTTAGGACGGATTGTTCCGTCTTCATAACCATCGATTATACCCTTATGAGTAAGAACGCCGATAGCATGCTTTGCCCAAGCTGCTTCTTCCACATCAGAGAACTTAGCAACTGCCACGTTAATCTGTTCTTCTGTGATAACTTCCTTAACGGGCTCAGCGGGCTTTGCTGCGGGTGTTGCAGGAACGAATCCTACAGGACCATTATTCTTATCTGTTGTAATGGTAACTCCGCCCTTACCGGAACCGCCACCTTCACTTACAGACTTAAGAATGGTTTCAAAGCTTTCTACAATGCCCTGAGCTGTAAGATCAGTACCCTTCTTTGCAAGCTGTGTGAAGAGTCTTGTCATTAATCTTGATGCCTTTGTATTTGTAAGAGCATCATACTTTCTCATATTCTTTTCTGAGATGTTAAGTTCTCTATAAATACCGTTTTCTCCGAAGAGTAAATCAGCAAGGTCATCAGAAGTTGTTTCTTCGTTGTTTATTACATCATAAACTTTTCTTACTGCCTTAGCATTGGTATTAGCCTGTGCGATAACTTCCAGATCGGAAAGCTCATCGTCTTCATTTTCCTCAGCTACTGCAACGATAGCCGCCATAAGTAACTCAGCATCAAGATCGTCTTCATAGGAAATTGCTATTTCGTTTGCGATAGCCGCATCGATAACAGCCTTCTTCTCTTCCAATGTAAGAGAATCATCATGTGCTGCATCCAAAAGATCCATAGCTGCAACAGTTGCACCTGCACCAAGTGTAGCCTCGCCTTCAGCTGCAACTTCTACATTTGCCTTTGAAGTTTCAACAGGCTCTGTAGAAAGAGTCATATAAACCTCAGCAAAGAGCTTTGTATAACCTTCAGCCTTTGCAACGTAAGCACCCTTAGCCTCGTCATATGCCATTATGTCGTCATCTTCAGAGAAGTACTTAACATAGCAATCAGCAGGAAGTATGCCTGTTTCGCCGTTGGGATACTCATACTCGATTACGGGAACGATTTCTGTTCCTACTTCAACACTCTTGAATACATCAGCATTTGCAAATCTTGCTGCAACGATTCTGCCTTCAAAAGCATTTTCTTCTGTGGGAGCAGTATATTCTTCACCTGTAACGGTAATTAACTTCTTGTCTGTAACAGTGCTGCCATCTGCAAGAGTATATGTTGCGGTGATGATTTCTGTACCTCTTGCTACAGCGGTAATTGTACCGTTGGTTGCATCAACAGACACAACGCTGTCTCCGAGAGTTGTTGTTACTGTAACTGCGGGAGCAGCCTTTACGTCAATGCTTCCGGGCTTATACTCATTTTTACCGGCAACCTTAAGAGATTCAAATTCAGCGTTAACAGTAAATGTTGTTTCGCCGTCTACATCAATAACATCCTCTGCAATTTCAAGAGCTACGGAAGTAGGATCTGTAGTTCCGTCAAAAACAAGAGTTTCTTCTGCGGGAAGAATATTTGTATTAATCTGGAAATCCTTTACGCAGTATCTTCCGCTACGGCTGGAGAATGTTATATAGGATTTATCGGGAATCTGTACAGCCATACCTGTGAAAGGAACTACTTCATCTGTAACAAGGTTATAAATTGTACCTGAGCTGTAACCGTCATAAGTAGTACCTCTTGCTGTTACCTTTGTAATAATAGCATCAAATACTACCTTTGCAAGGGGAACATTTTCACCCTCATTGTTAACAGCGTAAATCTCAATCATTTCGCCAAAGTCCTTGATTAAGGGAGTGAATGTCTTCTTATCTTCAGAAAGAACACCGGGAAGAGTTGTAAGGTCAATCTTTGTATAAACTCTGGAATCTTCGATTCCACCAGTCTTATACTGACCATCTCTTACAACAACGTAAATTGTTGCAAAGTTATCTGCTGCACCAACTTCCTGAATGGAAACTCCCTGGTAACCAAGCATTGTAGGAGTCACACTGTAATCCTGTTCATAGCAGTCAGATCCTAATGTCTGACGAACACCGAACATCATTTTACCGGGTGCTTCTCTTGTAAGAGTTGCCTGAACGCTGTATACAGGATAAGATTTTCTGAAATGCATCTGATAACGGAAGCATCCGGACTGATCGGGATATGCACCCCAAAGGTTTATCGGAATACCGTTAGCAGTTGTTACGGGAACGCTCTGGTGGTTAGCACCGGTATGATACCACTCTGCCTCAAACTGAGAAAGAGAATATCCTCCTGTAAAGGCCTGAGTATACGTAGGAATACCATTCTCAGTATATACGCCAAGGTCGCTTATTGCCTTTGCAACACTGTTAAAAGCTGCATCAAGCTTAGCACTTGTTACGCCATCTTCATTAACGGTATCCTTTGCTTCTTCAATGAGATCAAGTATATCCTGAAGTTTATCTTCTGAATATTCACTTTCAGGATCTTCCATAAGGCTTTCAATTACCTCTTCAAAACCTGCAAATCTTCCGGGGAAAGCCTCTGCTGTAGCAACTGTTACCGCACCCGAAAGGGCATCTGCAACGCTTGCAAGAACTTCATTAGCTTCGTCTTCCAAGAGACCTTCTGTTTCAAGAGCTTCGTCTATGGAAGCTATAGCAGCTTCAAGATCATTAGCATCAACGCTGTTTGCAATATAAATATCGTCTTCAGTATCTTCTGTTTCGTAAGCCTCAAGTACTGCAACCAATTCAGCCTTCTTTTCTTCAAGAGCTGCAATGGTTTCTCCTGTTACAAGAAGATCGTTGTAGAGAAGCACATATAAATTGTCAACAGTAACTACCGCTGCTTCTGCTGCAAACAATTCAACTTCTTCCGCTGCCAACATTTCAGTATCTTCAATGATACCGCCGTTCATCACGGTAGTACCACACATGTAAGAGATCGTGCCGTTGCCGGGATAGGAATGGTTGCCGGAAATATTGGCGCCGTCATTGATCTCCCAATAACCGCCTGCGGAAATGCTTGCTAC